>JASEER010000012.1:0-37213 GCA_030019475.1 Thermoanaerobacterales bacterium
TCCGATCTCTCGTCCGTTTGAGTTCCCGTTCGCTGAAGAGAACCAGGTAGTCGTCCACCTTCACCTTCCCGGCAAGCTCGCGGATATATTCCTGGCAGGCCTCCCGTGTAGGCTTGTGGACCATGCTGTAGAGGTTGTAGGGCCAGTGCGGCGGCCCCTCGCGGTGGTAGCAGTGGGTGACGCCCGGGAAGCCGGCGACGGTTCGTCCCACCTCGTCCAGGCGCTCCGGCGGAACCTTCCAGGCCACCAGGGCATTGCCGGCAAAGCCGACCCGCTGGTGGCGCAGGGCTGCCCCGAAACGGCGCAGGTAACGGCCGTCCAGCAGGGCACGGACGCGGTCCATTACCTCTTCCTCCGTCAGGCCGACCCGCGCGGCAATGTCCCCGAAGGGCCGGCTTACCAGCGGCAGTCCGGCCTGGAGCCGGCGCACGATCTCGCGGTCAGTCTCTTCCGTCAGCATCCTGCACCTCGGAGACGTTGAATTTGACTTCGATCTTGTATATCTTGCGGGCCGGAAGGGTTATTATCTCCTCGATCCCGGTGCGGGTTTTGATTTCGTCCAGGATCTCCTGCAGCCGGTCTTCAGAGAGGGCCAGGGCTGTAAACCACATGTTGTAAGAGTGGTCGCGCAGATAGTTGTGGGTGACTTCCAGGTAGCTGTTAACGACCTCCGCCACCTCGTCCACCCTTTCTTCCGGGACGCGCATGGCGCACAGCGTTCCCTTGTAGCCCAGCCGGCGGGAATCAAAGATCCCTCCCAGGCGGCGGATGACCTTCCCCTCTTTCAGGCGGGCCAGCCGGGCCAGTACCTCGTCCTCGCTCATCCCCAGGGCGTGGCCCAGGTCGGCGTAAGGCGTGGGAGAGACCGGGAAGGCGGTCTGGATCAGGTTTAGAAGCTCCCGGTCCTTACTGTCGAGTTGCATCGGCCACCTCGCCGGCACGGCGATACAGGCACCAGGGCTCCTCGGCCATGTAGTCGCCATAGTAATAGAGCGCCCGCGCGCGGCAACCGCCGCACGCGTCGCCATAGTCACAAGTGCCGCAACGCCCCCCGTAGGCCCGGGTGCGAAGCCGCTGAAAGACCGGCGCCCGGCGCCAGATTTCGTCGAAGGGCGTTTCCAGGACGTTCCCCGCCTTAATCTCCATGTAAGCGCATGGCTGGACGTCGCCCCGCGGGCTGATGATACAGTAAGCCAGGCCGGCCAGGCAGCCGCGCGTGAAGCGCGTCGGCACCCCCATCTGGCGGGCGATGCGCACGAACTGCGGCGCGCAGGTCGGCTTTAGCTCAATGCCGACCTCGCCTTGTTTTTTCATAATGCGGCGCAGCAGCTTCTCGTATTCAGCCGCCCGCAGGCTCCCGGTCTCAATATCCACGGCGCGGCCGGTGGGCACGAGGAAGAAAACGTGGTGGGCCATGGCGCCCTCCGCCACCGCGAAGTCGGTTAAGGTCTCCACTTCATCGTAGTTCCATTGCATTACGGTGGTATGTACCTGGAAGGGCAGTCCGGCCTCGCGGCAGGCACGCATCCCGTCCACCGCCCCCTGCCAGGCCCCGGGCACGCCCCGGAAGCGGTCGTGGGCCTCGCTGCTTACGCTGTCCAGGCTAATGCCGATCGCCCCTGCCCCGGCATCCTTCAAGCGGCGGGCGATATCGGGAGTGACAAGGGTGCCGTTCGACCCGAGGACCGGCCGCAGGTCCTTTCGGCGGGCATAGGAGAGGAGTTCGTAGAGGTCCTCGCGCATCAAGGGTTCCCCGCCGGAAAAGATCATGATTTTGAAACCGGCGCGGGCAATGCCATCAATCAACTGGCGGGCCTCGGCGGTCGAGAGCTCCCGCGCCGCCTTCTCCCCGGCATCACGGTAGCAGTGAACGCAGTTAAGGTTGCAGGCGTTGGTCGTGTTCCAGGAGACGAGCATGGTCGCATTACTCCTTGATATTGGAAATTGGAGATTAGAAATTAAATTTCCAATTTCTAATTTCTAATTCCCATTACTCACTGAGCCATTGCGCCACGTCCTTGGCGTGGTAAGTTAAAATGATGTCCGCCCCGGCGCGTTTCATCGCCGTCAGGATCTCCAGGGTCACGGCCCTTTCGTCGAGCCAGCCGCGCGCGGCGGCGGCCTTAACCATGGAATACTCGCCGCTCACGTTGTAGGCGGCAACCGGCATGTGAAAAGCATCCTTGACCCGCCGGATAATGTCCAGGTACGCCAGGGCCGGCTTGACCATCACAATATCGGCCCCCTCGGCGATATCCTCGGCCACCTCCCGCAGGGCCTCATCGCCGTTGGCCGGGTCCATCTGGTAGCCCCTTCGGTCCCCAAACTGCGGGCAGGAGTCGGCGGCCTCGCGGAACGGGCCGTAAAAGGCGCCGGCGTATTTGGCGGAGTAGGCCATAATCGGCACGTGCACGTATCCTTCGGCGTCAAGGGCGGAGCGAATGGCTCCCACCCTTCCGTCCATCATGTCGGACGGGGCCACCATGTCCGCCCCGGCACGGACGTGGGAAACAGCCGTAAGCGCCAGCAGTTCCAGGGTCGGGTCGTTCAGGACCTGGCCGTTCTCCACGACGCCGCAGTGACCGTGGCTGGTGTACTCGCAGAGGCAGACATCGGTGAGCACCAACAGGTCCGGACAGGCGTCCTTCAGCGCACGCACGGCCCGCTGTATAATTCCGTCAGGCCGGTAGGCATGGCTGGCCCGTTCGTCCTTCTGCTCCGGGATACCGAAGACAATCACACCGGGGATGCCGAGCGCCTGCACATCCCGCGCTTCCGCCACCAGCGTGTCCACCGAGAAACGAAAAACGCCGGGCATCGCCTCAATCGGCTGGCGCAGGTCTTCGCCCTCGGTCACGAAAACCGGGTAGATCAGGTCGTCAACCGCCAGGCGCGTCTCCCTGACCATGCGCCGCACGACGGGGTTTTGGCGCAGGCGGCGCAGCCGCGTCGCGGGAAAAGGCATTTTCGTAAGACCCCCTTGGCTAAACCGGAGTGTTTCCCAACCCCGGGCTGGTTCTCAAACAAGGCCACCCGCCTCGTCCCCGGTGATCTCCTCGTCCGTCAGGTAGCAGGCCGGGTCCGGGGCCCAGAAGTCGCCGGTCGCCGCTTCGGCCCGCACCCGGAAGTTCCCGTTGCAGATGGCGAGCCAGCGACAGGCCGCACAACGGCCCTTGAGCAGCCCCCGGCGGTCCTTCAGCCCGGCCAGGATGGGGTTCGTGCGGTCGGTCCAGATCTCGCCGAAGGGCCGTTCCCGCACGTTGCCCAGGGTGTGGTTCATTGTGAACTGGTCCGGATGCACGTCCCCCCGCCAGTCAACCGCGCCGATGGCAATGCCGCTGCGATTGCCGCGGGAAGCGGCCAGCCACTCCCAGATCCGCTCCGCCCGTTCCGGGTCGCTCCGCTTCATTTTAAGATAAATGTAAACGGCGTCGGCATGGTTGTCGACGGTCAGGATCTCCTTCTGCAGGCCGCGCGCCAGCATATCGGCGGTGCGCGCCCAGATCAACTCGATCGCCGCCCTTTTCTCCTCCGGGGCGAGGTCCAGGTCCCGCAGCCGGCTGCCCCGGCCGCTGTAGACCAGGTGATAGAAGCAGGCGCGGTTGATTTCTTCCGCCTCGATGAGGTCAAAAATCGCGTCCAGGTCCCGGTAGTTCTCCCGGGTGATCGTAAAGCGCAGGCCGACCCGCTGCCCAACGACCACGCAGTGCCGGATGCCCTCCAGCGCAGCGGAGAAGGCTCCGGCAAGGCCGCGCAGGCGGTCGTTGGTCGGTTCCATGCCGTCCAGGCTGATGCCGACGTAGCCGACTCCCGTCTGTTTGAGGGCCCACGCCGTTTCCCGCGTGATCAGCGTCCCGTTTGTGGACACCACCGGCCGGATCCCCTTCTCGCGGGCATAAGCGGCCAGATCGAAGAAGTCGCGGCGCATCAACGGCTCCCCGCCGGAGAAAAGCAGCACCGGCACACCAAAGGCGGCCAGGCCGTCGATGAAGCGGCGCGCCGTTTCGGTATCCATTTCCTCCGCGGCGGGACCGGCGGTGGCGTTGGCGTAACAGTGTAGACAGCGCAGGTTACAGGCCCGCGTGCTGTTCCAGACCACCACGGGGCGCGTCTCTTCCTCCTGCGGGCGGACGTAGCGCAGGTGATCCCCGCGTTCCTTCCGGCCGGAAATCATCTTCGAGATCGAAAGCAAGGCCTCAGCTCCCCGATCGTTTGCGCGTTGTATAAGGTATTGGGACATTACTCTGATTATAATCGAAAACAAAGCAGGTGTTTACCCGGCCGTCGACCGACGCCCCGCCGGCTCGTCCAATCCTGGTGCTACTACCGCATGGGCGAGGATGTGCCGGGTAATTCGGTCATCGGTCGTCAGGTATCAGGCGTCGGGATAGTAGGGATTCGCTACGCACGCCAACCAAGCCTCAGTCCTGCTTCTCATCCTGCCTGAAGCGCTCCTCCAGCGCCCGGACCAGCCCCGGGATGGTGTGTTCGTCCGCCACCACGTCCACCCGAAGCCCCAGTTCCCGCGCCGTAGCCGCGGTTACCGGACCGATGGCGGCCACCACGGTGGACGCCAGGAGGGCCGGCGCCTGGTCCTCCCCCAGCGCCGCCGCCAGGTTACGCGCCGTCGACGAACTGGTCAGGGTCACCGCGTGGATGCGCCCCTCGCGGAGCAGTTCGCGCACTTTCGGTGCACGGTCGGCCACGGGGCGCGTACGGTAGACCGTAACCTCGCAGACGACGGCCCCGGCCGCCGTGAGAGCCTCGTTGAGCGCCTTCGGGGCAATGTCGGTGCGCGGAAGCAGGACCCTGGCCCCCGGTCGCAGCAGCCCCGGAAGCTGCCTGCCGATTTCTTCCGCGCGGAAGGCCTCGGGCATGAAGGCCACCCGGAGGCCGTAGGCTTCAAGTGCCTGCCGTGTCGCCGGACCAATCGCGGCCAGTTGGATCCCGGCCAGGTCCCGGACGTCGCCCCCGCATTCGCGCAGACGAGCCAAAAAATAGCGCACCCCGTTGACACTGGTAAAAACAATCCAGTCAAAGCTGCCCACGTCCGCCAGGGCCTCATCGAGAGGCCCCCAGTCCTCGGGCGGCGTGATGGCGATGGTCGGGAACTCCAGCGGCTCACCGCCCCCCGCCGCAATGGCCTGCGCCAGGTCGCTGGCCTGCTCCCGGGCACGGGTCACCAGGACCCGCCGGCCGAAAAGCGGCCGCCGTTCGACCCACTGCAGGCGGTCACGCAGGGTGCAGACCTCGCCGACGATAATCACGGCCGGGTTCTTAATGCCGGCCTGCGCCACCCGCTCCCCGATATCGGCCAGAGTACCCACCACGGTGGCCTGCTCGGGCCAGGTCCCCCGGTAAACCACGGCGGCCGGGGTTTCGGGGCGCCGGCCGTGGGCCGTCAGGCGTTCCATGATCGCCGTCAGGTTCCCCATCCCCATCAGAAAAACCAGCGTACCCGCCCCGGTAGCCAGCTTGGCCCAGTCGATGTTGCTTTCTTCCTTGGTGGGGTCCTCGTTCCCCGTTATGATGGCCACGGTGGCCGTAAAATCCCGGTGCGTCAGGGGGATGCCGGCATAGGCCGGCGCGGCGATGGCCGAGGTGATCCCGGGCACGATTTCAAAGGGGATACCCCGCTCGGCCAGGAACTCGGCCTCCTCGCCGCCGCGTCCGAAGATGAACGGATCCCCGCCCTTGAGCCGGGCCACCCGCCGCCCTGCCTCCGCATGCCCGGCGAGGAGAGCGTTAATCCGGTCCTGGGTCAGGGAATGGCCCTCCGGCGACTTGCCGGCGTATACCAGTTCGGCGCCCGGCCGGGCGTGGCGAAGCAGCCGCGGGTTGACCAGGCGGTCATAGACGATAACGTCGGCCTCCTGCAGGCACTCCGCGCCCCGGAGGGTAAAAAGGCCGGGGTCGCCCGGCCCGGCGCCGATCAAATAGACGATGCCCTTATTCACGCCTCTCGGGCCCTCCTTCGCGTAGTTCGGCCAGGATCTCCCGCGCCCCCAGCTGCAGGAGCTTCTCCGCCACCCGCTCCCCCAGGGCTGCCGGGGCTGTCGGGGGACCGACCTCAACGGTCCGTACCACCCGCCGTCCATCCAGGTCGGAGACCACCGCTTCCAGTACCAGATCCTGGTCCCAGAAGCGCGCCAGGGCGCCGATGGGCACCTGGCAACCGCCTTCCAGGCGGGCCAGCAAAGCCCGCTCGGCCTCCACGGCGACGCGGCTCTCCGGGTCTTCGAGCAGGCGAAGCAAGCCCAGGATCTCGGCATCGTCCGCCCGCGCCTCGACTCCCAGAGCGCCTTGGCCCACCGCAGGCAGGCAGACAGCCGTGGAAACAGGCTGGGTGATACGGTTCTCTAAACCTAAACGCTTAAGCCCGGCCCGTGCCAGCACCAGTGCGTCGACCTGCCCCTCGTCCAGTTTGCGCAGGCGGGTGTGAAGGTTCCCGCGCATGGCCACCAGGTTCAGATCGGGGCGGAAGGCAAGGAACTGTGCCTGCCGCCGCAGGCTGGAGGTGCCGACCCGCGCTCCCGGCGGCAGGTCCTCCAGCCGGTGCCCGTCCCGCGAAACCAGGGCGTCCCCGGGGTCCTCGCGGGCGGTCACCGCCCCGATGACCAAGCCCGCCGGGAGGGCCGTCGGCACGTCCTTCATGCTGTGCACGGCTATATCAATGGTACCGTCCAATAAGGCTTTCTCGATCTCTTTGGTGAAGAGCCCCCGGTCTCCGATCTTGGCGAGCGCGACATCCAGGATGTTGTCTCCCGTCGTGCTGATGTGTATGACACGGAAGGATGTGCGGGGGCAGGCCCGCTTCAGGCGCTCGATGACCCAGCGGGTCTGCTCGAGCGCCAGCGCGCTCCCCCGGCTTCCGACCAAGACCTCGTCGCGCAAGTCTGACTCCTACCTCCTTGCCCGACCTTTATGCTTGAAAGGTTCCCATATCGCGGCGTTTACTTCGTCCCCCTCCGGTTCCAGGTCGAAGAGCTTCTGCAGCGCATCGGCATACGCCGCCCCTTCGTTGGTGAGGGCGTAGGCCTTGAGCCTGGTTATCGGCTCGTGCAGGAGCTGGTTGACGATGGAGTTGGCCAGGGTGCTGATGACCTTGACTTCATGGTCCGTAAGGTCGCCGAGGCGGTTCAAGGCCTTGTGCAACTCACGCTGCTTGATATCTTCCCCTCGACGTTTCAGGGCGGTCACCGTGGGGACGACGTACCTTACCTCCAGGGAACGAATAAACTCGGTCAATTCGTGGTCGATAATGGCCTCGGCCGCCGCGGCCGCGCGCCTCCGTTCGGCCAGGTTGGCGTCGACGACGCTCTGCAGGCTGTCAATGTCGTAAAGTGACACGCCGGGAAGATGGCCGACCTCGGGGTCGATGTCCCTCGGCACGGCGATGTCGATCATGAATATCGGCCGCGCGTCGCGCCGCCGCATGACCGCCGCCATCGGCTCCGGCTTGATGACGTAATGAGCCGCGGCGGTGGCGCTGATGACAATGTCGGCCGTCTCCATCCATTGATAAAGCTCGTCGAAATGCACCGCGCGGCCGCCGAACTGGGCGGCCAGGAGCTGCGCCCGGTCGTAGGAGCGGTTCGAGACGATCACCCCGCTCACCCCGTTGGCCAGAAGGTGCTTGACCGTGAGTTCACTCATCTCGCCCGCCCCGACGATCAGCACCGTCCGCCCGTCCAGGGAACCCAGAACTTGGCGTGCCAGTTCAACGGCGGCGTAACTGATCGAAACCGGGTTGCGGTCGATGCCCGTTTCGGCGCGCACCCGTTTGCCGACCGCCAGGGCCTGCTGAAAGACGAGGTTTAAAAGCCCGTTAACCGTCCCCGCTTCCTGGGCGATCTGGTATGCCGTTTTAACCTGCCCGAGGATCTGCGTCTCCCCCAGGACCATCGAGTCCAGTCCCGCGGCGACGCGGAAGAGGTGTTCGATCGCTTCCCCCATAAACTTCTCGTAAGCGTACCGGCGCATCTCTTCCACCGACTGGCCGCAGCAGCCGGCCAGAAAGCGCCAGACGCCATCGACCCTGGTCTCCTCAGTCACCGCCGCATAGATCTCGGTCCGGTTGCAGGTGGAGATGATAACGCAGCTATCCACCCCGTCGTAGGCGATAAGGGTGCGGAGAACCTCCCGTAATCGGTGCTCCGGGAAAGCGAGGCGTTCACGTACGGCCACCGGCGCCGTACGGTGATTCAGCCCTACGGCGGCCATCAGCACCCGTCGATCAACTCCTTTGCCCGCTCCAGGTCCCCCTGCCTCAAAGCGGCCATTACCTCCTGTGTCAGGCAGGCCTCCAGCCGGCGCTGCCGGGCGCCCTGGTCGGGCTCCCCGGCTTTGATCTCCGCCCGCCGGGCGGCCAGGTACTCCAGGAAAGCCCCGTAAACCGGCCCGTACAAACGCTCCAGTTCCTCGCGCACACGCCTTGCCAGGAGCGGGCTCTTTCCGGCCGTTGAAACAGAGATGGTGAAGTCGCCCCGCCGTATGCTGGCGGGCACAAAAAAACTACAGTGCGGCGGGTCGTCGACGGCGTTCAATAGAACGCGACGGGACCCGCACTCACGGGCCACACCGGCGTTTACTTCCGGGTCGTTGGCGGCGCTGATGACCAGGAAGTGGCCCTCCACGTCTCCATCCCGGTAAGGGCGGGGGTAATGCTCTATCGTCCCCCGCAGCGCTTCACCCGCCAGCCAGGGAGTAAGGTCCGGGCTTATAACGCGCACGCGCGCCCCGGCCGCCAGCAGGGAGCGTACCTTGCGCTCCGCCACGCGGCCGCCGCCGATAACGAGGCAGGGCTCTCCTTCAAGTTTTAAAGATACCGGGTAGATAGGCGCCATAATACCCCCAAAATTAGTTGTATTCGTTACCGGAAAACCGTTTCCTGCCGGAACTTGACAGACTTTAGAAACTGCGCGCCCTGACGAATTCCGTGATGCGGGCCAGGGTCTCCCGCGCGGGGATGGCCGGCAGGCGCTCCAGTTGCGCCCGGGCTTTGGCCAGGTACCTCTCGGCCACCTGGAAGGCGAAGTTGATGCCGCCGCAGTCCCGGGTAATCCGGATCGCCTCCCGGATGTCCTCCGGAGTCTTCTCCGGGTGCGCGACGATGGCGGTCAGCGTCCCGGCCTCCGGGCTCCGTTCAAGGGCGTATATCACCGGGAGAGTAATTACCCCCTGCCGCAGGTCGCCACCCACCGGCTTGCCCAGCCTCCGTTCGTCGGCGAGCATGTCCAGAATATCGTCGGTGATCTGGAACGCCATGCCGAGCTGGTAGCCGTAACGTCCCAGGGGACGGTAAATGGACGGCGGGGCGCCGGTGGCCACCGCGCCGAGCTTGCAGGCGGCCTCGATAAGGACCGCGGTCTTGCCCTTGATCCTCTTGAGATACTGCCGCAGGTCCGGACGGTTGGTCCCCGCCATTTGCAGGAGTTCGCCCTCCGCCATCAGCACGCAGGCTCGCGCCAGTTCCCGGGGGATCATCTCGTTGGGATACTCCGAGACCAGGATCAGCGCCCGGGCAAGCAGGAAATCACCCGTGTGCGTGGAGACACGGTTCCCCCACAGGGCCTTGACGGTAGGGGTCCCACGCCGTGTCTGCGCGGCGTCCACCACGTCGTCGTGGACCAGGGTGGCCATATGAATCAGCTCAAGGGCCATGGCCAGGGGAAGGACCGCCGCCAGGTCATACCGGTGGAACTTCCCGGCTAGAAGTGCGAAGGCCGGACGCAACCTCTTGCCCCCGGCCTTCAAAAGGTGGTTCGCCGTCTCGGTAAGTAGAGGGTCGTTGCTTTGCAGTGCCTTGTGCAGTTCGCGGTCGACAACCGCCAGGTCGGCGCTGATCTCATCGAAAAGCGGGAGCATTCCCCATCCTCCGGTTTAAGCGTACGGTACCCGATGTAGTTGCTGTTCGACCCGTGCGGCCCTAATTCCTTCCCCCTGGCACTGAATGTCAATCCCGGGTGTCGCCGAACGGGTAACGATCTCCGGGGCGGTCGTCCTCATAGACCATCCCGTCCTCGATAACATAGGGAATGGCCTCGACATCGTCCACGGTTCCGCGGTCCTCTTCCTCTACGTCCTCCACCTCGGTGGAGAGGCCGTGCTGGGCCACGTCCTGCCAGGTGTCCTCCCGGTCGTATTCGTTACTGCCGTCAAAGGACGGCCCGAAGGGCCGCGCCAACACATCCTCCTCGACGGGCCGGGCCCTGCTCGGCCCCCCAGTCTCCTCCGCGGTCTTGCACTGTACGCACAGGGTCGTTGAGGGTACGGCCTCCAGGCGTTCCAGGGGGATCTCCCGCCCGCAGCGCTCGCATATCCCGTAGTTCCCGTTCTCCACCCGGGCCAGAGCGTCCTCCACGGCACGCAGGCGCAGGCGCGCTTCGTCCTCCAGCGCGAAGTCCTTACTGCGCTCGAAGCTCTCCGACCCGATGTCGGCCGGGTGGTTGTCGTAAAGGGACAGCTCGCCGATCGAGTCCTCGAGGGCGACGGTCATCGTCTGACGCATATCATCGATGAGTTGCAGCAGGTCCCGGCGCTCGCTGAGCAATAGCCTTCGCAAATGCTCCAGTTGCACAGGTTTCAGTTCGGCCACCTCCATCAGGGGGAATCAGGTCATCTTCAGTTGCACCAACTGGACCACATAGGCGATGAACTCGCTGATGCCGGGAAGGTTAAGAAGAACAAGGTGGCGGAGAAGCATCAACAGCAAGGCCCCCAGGAGAGTGAAACCCACGGCGATGCCGAGGCCCCGCGCCACACCGGTCAGAAGGTTGAGGTACAGGAGGCGCCACGGGCTCTCCAGAAGCGAAACGTATTCCGCCAGCCTCATTTTCTCCATGTTCACGGCCAACTGCTGTACGCGCTCGGAAAGCGTGCGCAACTCGGCCGTCTTGGCCTCGTCCATACCCCGACCCCCGGCAATCGTCATCGGTATCATTATTTGCGTAAGGCCGCGGAATAATCACCGGCCATGGTTTTCCGGCCGTGCTATACGTGTAGGAAGTGGCGGCGGAGCCGGCGGAAAAGCGTCCGCCAGAGGGCGGCGTAGGTGTCCGTGTAAAGGTAGGTCCAGAACTCCTGCATCAGGTCGGGCCGCCTTTCAAGAAAACCGGCCGCCCAGCCGGTCATACCATAAAAGGCGCGTGCCAGGCGGTGGGCGAGGGCCATTTCCCGGCGCAGCCGCCGGTCGAGGAGGCGCTGGTACAGGGCCGGGGCTTCCCACAAGCGTGCCCTGCGGGCGAGCACGGCCTCGGCTGCCGTGGCGGCCGAGAGACAGCTATGGTAAATCCCTTCTCCGGTAAAGGGATCACACAGGCCGGCGGCGTCACCGATGAGCATCGTCCGCACTCCGGTGACCGACGGGTCGGCCAGATAGTGGAAGGGCAAGGGGAAACCCTGACGGTGGCGGACGGGCGTTCCCTTCAGGCGCATGCGCTCCAGGAAGGCATCCAGAAGTGCCGGCAAGTCTCTTTGCGCGGCGGAGAAAGTCCCCAGCCCTACGTTGAGGTGGTCATCCTTGGGAAAGACCCACCCGTAGCCTGCGGGGATGGCGGCCAGGTCTATGACCAGGTCGCCGCGCAGGTCCGCCAGGCGGTCGGGAGGAGCGAGGACCTCGGCCACCAGCGCCATGCCCTGCCGGGTACCCCGCCTGATGTCCCGGGCGACCACGCTTTGCGCCCCGTCGGCCCCTATGGCCAGTTCGGCCTGGAGTGCCCCGTGCGTGGCGGTGTACACCGTAACTCCCCGGTCGTCGCCGGCGACGGCCGTCACCGTACAGCCTTCCAGTGTCCGGGCGCCGGCTTCCCGCGCCGCCGTGAGGAGAAGATGGTCGAACTTCTCCCGCCTTACCATATGGCAGACGGGCTGTTCCCATGAGACGACGGTCCGCCGGTGGTAGTAGACGGCAGCCTGCCGCGTGACGTCCTCCACCGCCGTCTGCCAAGGCAAAGAACTCAGCAGGACGGCCGTTTTCGCCGTAATGCCGCCGCCGCAGGGCTTGCGCCGCGGCATCGGCCGCCTTTCCAGGAGGATGACGTCAAGGCCTTCACGCGCCAGGAGATAGGCCAGAAAAGAGCCGCCCGGTCCTCCCCCGACGATAATTACCTGATGACCTTCCAAGCGAACTTCAGCCCTCCGGCGGAAAACTCCCGGTCCTGTCTCGTCTCGGCATATACTTTATGGTCTTGGCCCAAGTCTATTCCGCGGGCGCGGGGAGAGTCTCACCCCGCACTCCGTCCGCCACGATACCGATGCCTAATTGGTCAGGCTCTGAATAGGTGCAGGGATGCGCCCTCCTCGTCTCACGAAACCCGCCGCCGAATACCGGTTCACGTTCATCACCGGCGCCCGGCCCAAAAGCCCCCCGAATTCCACATACTGCCCCGGCCCTTTCCCCGGCGCGGGAATAATCCTTACCGCCGTGGTCTTCCGGTTGATAACCCCGATGGCGATCTCGTCGGCGATAATGGCGGCTATGGTTTCCGCCGGCGTGTCGCCCGGAATGGCGATCATGTCCAGGCCTACCGAGCACACTGCGGTCATGGCCTCCAGTTTCTCCAGGCTCAGGGCCCCGGCCTCGACCGCGCGGATCATGCCGGCGTCCTCGCTGACCGGGATGAAGGCCCCGGACAGGCCGCCGACATACGACGAGGCCATGGCCCCGCCCTTCTTCACCGCATCGTTGAGCAGGGCCAGGGCGGCGGTGGTCCCGGGCCCGCCGCAACGTTCAAGGCCCATCGCTTCAAGGATCTCGGCCACGCTGTCGCCCACCGCCGGTGTCGGCGCCAGGGACAGGTCAACGATGCCGAAAGGCACCCCCAGTCTCCCGGCGGCCACCCGTCCCACGAGTTCGCCCATGCGGGTGACCTTGAAGGCTGTTTTTTTCACCGTCTCCGCCAGCGCTCCGAGATCCGCTTCGTTGCCGAGTTTCTCCACGGCGTTCTTCACCACGCCCGGCCCGCTGACCCCGACGTTTATCACGCACTCCGGCTCGCCCGTACCATGGAAGGCCCCCGCCATGAAAGGGTTGTCCTCGGGCGCGTTGGCGAAGACCACCAGTTTCGCGCACGCAATCCCGTCATCTGCGGCGGAGAGTTCGGCCGCTTCCTTGATAACCCGCCCCATCCGGCCCACGGCGTCCATATTGATCCCTGCTCCGGTGGTGGCCACGTTGACCGAACCGCACACCCGTTCCGTACCGGCCAGAGCGCGCGCCAGGCAGCCGACCAGAAGGTCGTCGCCGGCCGCAAAGCCCTTGTGCACCAGGGCCGAAAAGCCTCCGATGAAGTTTACTCCCACGGCGGCCGCCGCCCGGTCAAGGGTCGCGGCCAGGGCCAGGGCGCCCTCTTCATCCCAGCCGTCGAGGAGCAACGCCGCCGGGGTTACGGCGATGCGCTTGTTGACGATGGGGATGCCGTACTCGCGGGAGATGTCCTCTCCCACCGCAACAAGCCGCTCGGCAAGGCGGGTGATCTTGTCATATACCCGGCGGCACGTGGCATCCGGCTCCGGCCCGGCACAGTCGCGCAGGCTGATACCCATAGTGATGGTGCGGATATCCAGGTTCTCCTGCTGGATCATCTTGATCGTTTCCAGTATCTCATGCAAAGCCAGCAAGATGTTTCCCTCCCAAGACGACGACTCTGTTCTCGTTGGGGGCTCGCCTGACGGCCGGGATCTTCACCCTGGTTCGCGAAAAACCCGGCCTATCCTCGCCCTTGGACCAGTATGTCCAGTGTTCAGATCCGGTGCATGTACCGGAAGGCGTCCTCATGCTGGGCATCGATACGCACGCCCAGTTCCTCGCCTTTGGCGGCCAGCCGTTCCTTCAGCGGCCCCAGCTCGATACGGCTTTCGGCCATATCGGCGATGATGATCATTACGAACAGTCCCTGAAGGATGGTCTGGCTGATGTCCAGGATGTTGATGCTGTTCTCGGCCAGCACCCCCGCCACGCTGGCGATGATCCCCACGCGGTCCTGGCCCAAGACGGTGACGATGATGCGGTTGGAACCGGACACTTTTACTCTCTCCTTTGCCAGGCTGCAAGGCAGCTAAGGCTCTCGTGCCCGGCCCTGACCGCCGGAGGGCGATCGGGCCGGGCACGGGAATGCCTTTTAGCGCCTTGGTTCCATGGGTTTTCTCTTGGTAGCCCCCATCAGTTCCGGCCCCGCAGGGGCCTGTTTGTGCCGCTTCAGGCGACCGACCACGCGCCTCGCAGGGCGGCAACTTATAGAACCTACGCCCGGGCGCGCGCCAGCCGTCCTTCCGGACGGCTGTCTCCCCCGTCCTCAAACCGCTTCATTTCATACCACAGCGGGCTGGCGACAAAGATCGAGGAGTAGGCGCCGGAGGTGATGCCGACGAGCAGCGCCAGGGTAAGGGTCTTAATCGTCGCCCCGCCGAAGAAGTATAGGGCGAGGAGGATGAAGAGAACCGCCAGGACGGTGTTGATCGACCGCGCCAGGGTCTGCATCAGGCTGGCGTTGATCACGTCAAGCAGCGGCTCGCCCTTGTGCGGCCCGCGGACATTCTCGCGGATGCGGTCAAAGATAATGATCGTGTCGTTGATGGAATAACCGAGAATCGTCAGGATCGCCGCCACGAAGGCGCTGTCCACCTCCAGTCGAAAGAGGGAGAAAACGCCGAGGGTTATCAGGACGTCATGCAGGAGAGCGATGACGGCTGCCACGCCCTGTTTGAACTCAAAGCGGATTGAGATATAGATCAGCATCAGGACGGAGGCGATAGCCAGCGCGAGCAGGGCGTTGCGCGTCAACTCCTTGCCGATGACCGGCCCCACCTTTTCATTCCGGAGGACCTCTTCAACCCCCAAATTGTCCTGGAGAGCGGCGATGACCTTGCCGTTCTCCTCCTCCGTAAGCACCCGGGTGCGGATGATCGCGCCCCGCTCGCCGCTGGTCTGGATCGGGCTTCTCTCCAGGCCGAAGTCCCGCAGCACATTGCGGATCTCGTCTACGGTGACGTCCTCCTGGAACCGGAACTCCATCAGGTTGCCGCCCGTGAAGTCGATTCCCAGGTTGAGTCCCTGGGTGAAGAGGGAGATGATCCCGGGAATAATGACCAGGAGTGATAGGATATACCAAATTTTGCGCCGGCCGATAAAGTCAAACATTCTTCCTTTCTCCCTCCCCTACATCCGGTAAAGCTTCGGGTTTTTCGCCCCGGCCGCGGCGACGGCATGCAGCAAGAACCGCGTGAAGGTGATCGCCGTGAACATGCTGACCAGGATACCAATGGTCAGGGTGACGGCGAAGCCCTTGATCGGGCCGGTCCCGAAGTAATAGAGAACAATGGCGGCAATGACCGTTGTCACGTTGGCGTCGAAGATGGCCACGAAGGCGCGCTTGAAGCCGATGTCGATGGCCGACCGCAGGGTGCGTTTGGCGCGCAGCTCTTCCTTCAGGCGTTCAAAGATGATGATGTTGGCGTCGATGGCCATGCCGAGCGACAAGAGGAAACCGGCGATGCCGGGCAGGGTCATGGTTACCTTGAACGCCACATAGATCAGAAGTACGATCAGGGCGTAGGCCACCAGGGCAAAGTTCGCCACCAGGCCCGGCAGGCGGTAATAGGCGATCATGAAGAGCAGGATGGCCCCAAAGCCCACCAGCCCGGCCGTGATCGACCGGTCAAGGGAGTCGGCTCCCAGGGTCGGCCCGACCGTGCGCTTCTCCATGACCTCCAGTTTCACGGGCAGAGCGCCGGAGCGCAGCAGGACGGCCACGCGGTGCGCCTCATCCAGGCTGGCGTAGCCGGTGATCTGCGCCTTACCGTCGGGGATCGGTGTCTTCACCACGGGGTTCTGTATCAACTGCTCGTCCAGGAAAATCCCGATCGGGCGCCCGACGTTGGCGGCCGTGACATCGGCGAAGATCCGCGCCCCTTCCTTATCAAAGGTCAGGTTGACCTCGGCCTTGCCGGACTGCGGGTTCAGGGCGTCCTGGGCGTCTTTCAGGTGTTTGCCCGTGAGGACGGTCTTGCCGTCCTCAGTCTTGAACTCCAGGAAGGCCGCCTTGATCAGGGTGTTGACGACCGCGTCCGGATCCTTGACCCCGGCCACCTCGACAATGATCCGGCGGCTGCCTTGCTGCTGGATGACCGGCTCGGTGACCCCGAACTGGTTGACCCGTTCTTCCAGGATAGCGATCGTATCCTTTACTGCCTTATCGGTGATCTTGACCCCCGGCGCCTCCTTGGCCTCCAGGACGACGTGCACGCCGCCTCTCAGGTCCAGACCAAGCTTGATGGCCTTGGTCCAGGGCAGCCACGGCACGCTTGGAAACAGCTGCTGGACGGCCAGGAGGCCGACAAAGGCCACCATGGCGACCAGGGCCACGATTTTAGCAATGTTCCTCCCTCTCACGCTTGCTTCTCCCCTTACAACAGTTTGGCGCCGTTAATCACCAGTTCAAAATTCGATTTCAGGAAATTGGCCGCCCGGCGGCAGAGGGCCATCCGCGTCAGGAAGATTTCAAAGTACTCCATGACAGGACAGATCTCGATGTCAATGGATAACTCCAGGGTGATCGTCCGCCGCTCTTCGTTGACCCACACAAAAGAATGCTCCACCGCGTAGTTCACCCGGTCGTGGATGTCGAAGGTGGCAAAGTCCGGGTTGCGGACGCGGGAGCGGTGCACGTCGGATTTGTCGGCCAGGATCAGCGCCGCGGCGACGTCATTGACCGGCTGGCCGTACTGTTCCTCGTGGTTGGCGATGGCCGAGATGACCGTGGCCACCTCGTCCGGCGGCATTCCCATGCCCGTAAGCACCTGAAAACAGATCAGGGCCCCCGAGATACCGTGGTCATTCCGGCTGACGACGTTGCCCACGTCATGAAGGTAGCCGGCGATGGCCGCCAGTTCGGCGTCCCGTTCCGGGTAGCCCAGGCGCTCCAGGATGTTGCGGGCGATACTGGAGACCAGGTTAACGTGCCGGTAACTGTGCTCGGTAAACCCCATGGCCCCCAGGTACTGGTTGCCCTTGCGGATGAAACTGTCCAGGATGGGGTTGGCCTTGACATCCTGTAAAGTGATCAACCCGCCGGCCCCCTAGGACGCCCCTGAATGATTTCGGATCTCAGCGATGCGCCGCCGTGCAATGTTCAAGCGCCATCCGTCCCATTCCAGACCAGTCTTTGAACCAAAGGCGGCTGCCTTTATCCCTGCTCGCCGCCTCCGGTCCTGGTTACCTGGGCGACGGAGCCCTTCAAAAGCTCGATGCGTACGTTGTCGGCCACTCGCAGTATAACCGTATTGTCCTTGACCTTGACGACTGTCCCCAGGATGCCGCCGGCGGTGATGACCTCGTCGTTGACCTGCAGGTTCTTGATCATCTCGGCATGCTTTTTCTGGCGGACCTGCTGCGGCCGGATGAGCAAGAAGTAGAGCAGAGCGAACAGCCCGATGATGTAAATAATGGAAATGACGTCGGGACTCAGTTTTGCCAACCTCCTTTCCGAATATCGTATAGCGTATGAGATTTCTACTCACCTGGCGGAATCTCCTGTTTGCCGGCAGGGGTTAATATGGCGGCGGACCGGGGTTCCGCCCTTTGCCGGGGGTCCGACGCCGCGTCCTTAATTGCCGTATGACGCACGAATGATGTCCTGGCGGCTGACAATGCCCACCAATCTCTGTTCCCGGTCCACGACAGGCACCCGGTTCACGCCCTTGTCCGCCATGATGGCGGCCACCTTCGTCATCGGGTCGTCGGGAGCCACGGTATGTACTTTCTTTGACATCAGGTCGCCGATCTTCCGGGCGATAGCACGCCTGAACTCTTCGTCAAAGCGCCGGGGGTTTTCGAGGTAGAGAACGCCGCCCATGAAGACCGTGTACAGCGGGCCCCTGACGCCCTTTTCCTGCAGCACAAGATCAGCCTCGCTGACGATTCCCACGAGCTTTCCCGCGTCGTCCACCACCGGAAGGCCGCTGACGTGATGCTCCAGCAAGAGCCGCGCCGCCTTCTCCACATCGTCCTCGGGGCATACCGTGATTACGTCCCGGGTCATAATGTCCCGGGCCAGCAGGTTCTTCTCCGCCAATTCCCCTCACCCCTTTTGTGAAATACTACCTGATGCGGCATCGCACTGTCAAATGGGACGTCCCCGTTCCCGGCGCCGCGGCGGCGTATCCCCCGGAGAGTCCGGCGACGCCCGCCCCGGACCTCGTGCCGATCAGGTCTCCGCCGGGGAAGGCCCGTCCCCCGGCGCATAGTCACGTAGAAAGCGCTCCTTCAGCTCCCGCAGGCGGTCCTCCCGGATGGCCTCGCGGACGGCCCGCATCAGGTCCAGGACAAAGAACAGGTTGTGGATCGTCGCCAGCCTGAGGCCCAGGATTTCGCCGGCGCGGAAGAGGTGGTGCAGGTAGGCGCGGCTGAAACGGCGGCAGGCATGGCAGCCGCAGCTCGGGTCGACCGGCCCGAAGTCGCGGGCGTGTGCGGCGTTTCTGATGTTGAGCCGCCCGGTACGGGTCAGGAGCGCCCCGTGCCGCGCCATCCGGGTCGGCAGGACGCAGTCGAACATGTCCACGCCCCGGGCGACGCCCTCCAGCAGGCAGTCGGGAGACCCGACGCCCATGAGGTAGCGCGGTTTTTCCGCCGGAAGGTGCGGGATGGTCCATTCGAGGACCTCGTACATCAACGGCTTGGGCTCACCCACGGACAGGCCCCCGATACCGAAGCCCGGAAAATCGAGGGCCGCCAGTTCGCAGGCGCTCTGCACCCGCAGTTCCCGGTAAACCGACCCCTGGACGATGCCGAAGAGCGCCTGGTCCGCGCGACGGTGCGCCGCGCGCGCACGGGCCGCCCAGGCCGTCGTCCGCCGCAGGGCGGCCTCGGCCTCTTCGTATGTGCAGGGATAGGGGGCGCATTCGTCGAGGACCATCGCAATGTCGGAGCCGAGCGCATCCTGGATGGCCGCCACCTTCTCCGGAGTGAAGTAGTGTTCCGAGCCGTCGATGTGGGAACGGAAAACCACCCCGTCGTCGGTGATCTTTCGCAGCGGGGCCAGGCTGAAGACCTGAAAACCCCCGCTATCGGTCAGGATCGGCCCGTCCCAGCCCATGAAGCGGTGCAGCCCCCCGGCTTCCCGGACCAGTTCCGCGCCCGGCCGCAGGTAGAGGTGGTAGGTGTTCCCGAGGATGATCCTGCCCCCCAGGTTCCAGACTTCCTCAGGAGTCATGGTCTTGACGGTGGCCTGGGTGCCCACCGGCATAAAGACCGGCGTCTCGACCGTTCCATGCGCCGTGGTCAGGAGCCCCAGCCGCGCGCCGGTGTGCCTGTCTTCTTTAAGGATTTGAAATCCGAAAGACACCTTCAGTTCTCCTTAACCCCCACGAACTCCGGCCCCGCAAGGGGCCTGATTTCGCCGCCGCCAGGCGGCCGATTTCGCACCCACCTGGGGTTTCACAGAATCAGCATCGCGTCGCCGAAGCTGAAGAACCTGTACCTGCGCTCGACGGCCTCCCGGTAGGCCGCCAGGATCAGTTCCCGCCCGGCGAAGGCCGAGACCAGCATCAGGAGCGTCGAGCGAGGCAGGTGGAAATTCGTCAGCAGGGCATCGATCACCTTAAAGCGGAACCCGGGATAGATGAACAGCTCCGACCAGCCCGCACCCGGCGGCACCGTGCCGTCCGGGAGGGCGGCCGTCTCCAGGCAGCGGGTACTCGTCGTCCCGACGGCGATCACCCGGCGCCCCTCCCGCTTGGCGGCGTTCACGGCCTGGCTTGTCCCCTCCGGGATCCCATAGTGCTCGCGATGCATCCGGTGGGCGGTGATATCCTCGGTCTGGACCGGGCGGAAGGTATCCAGGCCGATGTGCAGCACCAGCGTCGCTGTCCTGACCCCGGCGGCGCGGAGGGAGCGCAGGAGTTCCGGCGTGAAATGCATCCCCGCCGTCGGGGCGGCCGCCGATCCCGGCTCCCGGGCGTAGACCGTCTGGTAGCGACCGGGGTCGGCCAGGGGTTTTTTGATGTAGGGAGGCAGAGGGACTTCCCCCGCCTCTTCCAGGACCGCCTCGAAGGTTTTCCCGGCCGGCAGGCTGAAGCGTACCAGCCGGCCCCCGGCGGCGGTGCGGGCCACAACCTCCCCGCGGAGGCCGGCGGCGAATTCCGCGACCGTCCCCGGCGGGAGGCGCCGCCCGGGCCGGGCAAGGCACTCCCAGGTGTTCTCCCCCTCCCCGCCCGGCCTGAGCAAGAGAAGCTCCACCCGGCCGCCGGAGCCCGCCTTACGGCCGTATAGCCGTACCGGAAGGACTTTGGTCTCGTTGAGGACCAGTAGGTCGCCGGACTGGAGGTAGTCCCCGATGTTACGGAAAACATGGTGCTCGATGCACCCCGTGGCGCGATGAACGACCATCAGCCGGGACGCCGTGCGGTCGGCCGGGGGCTCCTGGGCGATCAGTTCCGGCGGCAATTCGTAGTCAAAGTCTGAAAGGTGCATGGTGAACCTTCATTTCATAAGAATGAGTCGTGTCCGGGGCAGGGCCGGATCCCGGTCGGTGGTTACGAACACCATCCGCGCCGCCCTTGCCGCCAGGCGGCGGTAAAGGCGCAAAGTGGCCGCGTCCCCGAGGTCTGCAATGTGGCCGTCGGAAAGGATGACCACCATGTCCTGGGGGGCCATGTGCCGCGCAAGCTGCGCCAGCGCGGGGGCCAGGACGGTCCCCCCGCCCCCCCGCATTTCGGGTGCCAGGCGGCGCCGGACCTGGGTCGCGGTGTTCACCGTAACCACCGGGTAAGCCTGCGCGTCCCAGGGAATCACCCTCAAAGTACAGTTCTGCACGCGGGACAGGGACCAGACCTCGGTCAGAAAACGGCCCAGGCTGTGGTCGTCGATCGAGCCGGAGCAATCCACCAGGGTCCAGATGGTCCGTAACCCCAGGCGCTTGACCCCGGGGAAAGACTCGTAACGGCGGGAAGGGCGCTGCCAGGTCGTGACCACGGTCCGGCCGACCCCCTCCTGCAGGCTCCCTCTAAGCTGCCGCCTCCAGTCGATCTGCGGCCGCAGGGCGGTCTTGACCGCCCGCGCCAGGTCGCCGGGCATCAGGCCGGCCTGCCGCGCCGTCACCAGGGCCTCGGCAACCGCTGTGAGCCAGTGCGTCTCCGGGTCGTCCCCCTCATTCAACCCCCCGTCCTGGACCACTTGCCCGCCCGGTTCGGGCCCCCGGTCAAGCAGGTCCCGGGGCATGCCCTCCGGGGCGCGGAGCGGCTTCGCCGCCGATGTTTCCTCCAGCAGCCGGTATACCTCGGCCGCCGAGGCACGGCGCAGGTCTTCCAGTCCGATGTCCCGTCCCGCGGTCCTGAGGTATTGCCGTACCCCGGCCGCCGTTACCGGCTGCCCGGCGGCCTTGTCATAGCCGTGAACAAAAAGCATCTCATTGACGACCATGTCGGTGGACAGGTTCCAGAGTTCGCGGTCCTTGCCCGACACCTGCCACGGGTGCCCGAAGGCCAGGTGCAGCGCCTCGTGCAGCAGAATAAAGGTCTTCGCCTCAACCCCGTCCAGGCCGGACCAGAAAAAGGGATTGACAATGACCTCGCCTGAAGACGTGGCGCCTACCGTCTCAATCCGGTCGTGGACCAAAAGGCGCATCTTCCGCAGGAGCAGGCCCAGGAAGGGGGCGCGCAGGAAAAGCAGGGCCTTGATATCCTCAAGGTCCTGCCGCATACTCTTGGCCAGCGTAAGCAAGCTTTTCCCCTCCCCGCTACTTCAGCAGGTCGCCGACCGCCGCGTACGCATCCCGGACCTTGTGGGACTGGGCGCACATCTCGAGGTAGACGGCGGCGTGCCAGGGCGCCGTAAGACGGTTGGCCAGGGTGAACCACAGCAGGGTTAAATACTCCCGGCTCTGAGCGGCCACGGCCTCCAGTAGCCCGACCGCCGCGCTGACCGCCGGGCGAACGGCGGCTCTCGCCAGTGGCATTTCGATCTCCGCCGGACAGTCCCCTGCGATCTCGCCGCCGGCTTCCGCCAACCTTTGCCCGATGATGACGACCGCGATATAGCGTTCATCGACATCCAACCGTTCGAAGAGCGCCGGCTCCTGCAGGAGTTCCTCGTAAGTAGGGACGGAACTCTGCCTGAAGGCGAAAAGTTTTTCCCCGACTTCAGGGCCCAGGGCCGCAACGCAGAGGATACGGATCGACGCGCTGTCCAGGCCGGCTTCCGCGGCCGCCGCCAGGTCCCGCGCCAGGAAGGTGTAGCTGCGGGGTGTCGGAAAACCTTCCATGGTCTCCCCTTCCTCGGGCACCCGGCAGAAGTCGTCGGGGAACCGGGAAACGTAGGCGAACACCTTTTCGTCGCTTCGCGGGTAATGGGCGCCCATCCAGCGCAGCCACTCGCGCACCGCCGGCGGTCGCACGCCGAAGCGGTAGACCCGGTTGAGAAGGGGCGCCGGCAGAAGGTTGGCGATCGAACTCTCCTCCGGCCGGTTGCCGGCGGCCACCACCTGCACCTGCGGGCCGAAAGCGGTAAAGCCGGCCGCCCTGTCCTGGATGAGCTTGTAGGCCGCGGCCAGCACATCGGGGCGCTGGACATTAGTCAACTCATCCAGGAAGAGAATCCCCGGCACCTCTGAGAGGAGCACGGCCCACTGGGGCGGGTGATAGACCAGTTGCTTGCGGCCCCCGACGGTAACCGTGACCGGGCGGCCCAGGAGATCCACCGGCTCGGTCTCAGTCAGCCGCAGATCCACGAACATGAAATAGCGGTCGGGCGCGGCATATAAGTCGGCCAGGTCGATGCCGTCGAGATGCTGCCTTTTGTATTCTACAAGACGGCGGCCAAGCATGCCAGCGGTTTCTTCCGCGGCTTCCCTTACCAGCACGCTCTTGCCGATTCCGGGCGGGCCGAGAAGGAGCACACTCCGCCGGGCATCAGTACGGTACAGGAAAAAGAGCAGTTCCTTAACGGCTTCGGGCGTCAAAGCATCGGCTCTGTTCAAGCGACGCACCCCCTTTTTCCATGGCGATCATCGTCCGCAGAAAGGACGGGAAACAAGGATGGTGGGACAGATCCCGTAAGACCATCGCCGTGTCGCTGGTAAAGGTCCAAAGGCAAACGGCGGCGGCCATAGCCGTAACAGCATCCTCGGTGCAGTTCGGATGCGCCAGCGCGCGCAGCCGCACCGTCCGGTAGCTGTCGGTCAGGAGGACGGCCAGCACCCCGGGGGGGCAACCGGGGTTTTCACTTACCGCCAAGCGCACCCCCCCTTCTCGGTCGCGGGCCAGGTCCCGCAGCACCCAGGCCGGCGCTGCGGCATTGGCCGCCACGCGGGCCCGCACAACCGGGCGCGTGTCCAACGCCTGCCCGGCCAGTACCCCCGGCGGGGTCCGGCGGTTCGCCGCCACAGCCTCTCTTACCCGGGGGTTGCGGTCGAAGGCCAGCGCCGCGAGAATCACCCGGGGACAGCGCCGGTTCCGCGCCACCGCCTCCCGCACCTGCGGGCCGCCGTCCCGCGCCAGGTCCGAAAGCAAGGATACCGGGGAGGCGGCGTTGGCGGCGATGCGGGCCAGGAGAGAAAGGTCAGGATTGGGCGGAAGGGTATGCGGGGCATAGTCATCCATGTACACGACACGGAACGCCAGGGGTCTCCGTTTCGCCGCCAGCCGGAGCAGCACCTGAACCGGGGCGGCAGGGTTGGCGCTGACCGCCAGGCGCAGGGAAAAGCTCGGGGCCTCGGCCAGGTCGGCCAGGACCCACGGCGGGCAGGCCGGGTTCAGGGCCGCCGCCTCCTGTAAGACTTCGTCCGGTGAACAGGCCAGGGCCACAATCTCATCCTGCGGAAGAGACGGGTTGGCCGCCGCCCGCCTGACGACCCAGTAATCGGAGTCCGCCGCCAGTAACCGCAGCGTTTCCGGCGGAGCCGACGGGTTCGCCGCGACCGCCCCGCGCACGGCGCTGCTGGGGTCATCGGCCAGTTGCCGGCTGAGCCGGGCCGGGCAGGAGGGGTTTGCCGCCACCGTCTCGCGCAGGCGGGCATCGCTATGACCGGCGAAGGAGGCCAGGACGGCCGGCGGGCAGTTCGGGTGCGAGAGCACCCGGCGCCGGAGCGAGAAGTCGCCCCCCACTGTCATACGGGCCAGGATATCCGGCGTGCATCCGGGATGGCCGGCGGCAAAATGCCTCAGCCAGAGATCGTTGCTCCCGGCGAACGAGCGTAACAGGCCGGGCAGGTACGGCGCCCCGTTCATGAGCAAAACACCCCGGTATTAGTCTATTAACACCGGGGTGTAAAAATATACTATTTGGGCGAATCGTGAAACCTAGTACGCGTAATTCGTCACAATCTCTGTATCGGCGTAATAATGGCGCAAAATATCGCCGTAACTGAAGCCGGCTTCGGCCATGCCCCGGGCGCCCCACTGGCTCATCCCAAGGCCGTGGCCCCAGCCGTTGCCGGTAAAGGTAATACTCAAAAGCCTCCCGCTCCGGTCGGTCTTTTTCATCATTGTGAAATAGGAACTCTTCAGGCCGAATGCGATCCTGACCCGGTCGGCGTTATAGATCTCCAGCTGGGCGGGACGCCCGTAGGGATCCAACCCCGTCACCCGCACCTTTTCGACCCGCCTGCCGGTCGATGTCCGCTCCAGTTCCTCGATATCGAGCACGGTCTGGGCTATACGGCCGCGGCTGGGTTCCGGCGGCAACGGCTCACCGAAGATGAACCCCTTGGCGGCCATCTGCGCCGCCAGTTGATCAGCCGAATAACTGACCTGCCAGCCGTAATGCGCTGGATTCCTGTCGTAGGGGTCGTCCTGGGCGCGGATATAGGGCAGCCGGGCGGTCCAAACGTCCTCAGCGTCTTCAGTGCACCCCCCGCTGCTGGAATGGAAGAAAGCGGCGATCAGTTCCCCGCGATGCACCAAGACCACCCCCCGGGTCGCCTCGACGGCCGCCGTGGTTTCCGGCCGCTCCCATTCGGCACCGTGATACACCTGGCTTCCCGTGTTGGGGACGACATCGTAGTCCCTGTTGCGGGCCTTCACCCGTTCAAGGGCGTACGTCCGGGCGGCCACCGCCTGGGCCTTCAAGGCCTCCGCCGGCCAGCCGTACGGCATCTCGCTGGGTACCACGCTGTAAAGGTACTGCTCCACCGGCAGCTCGTTTACCGCCAGAATGGTGTCGCCGCCTGTATTCTTAATGACGAGGTCCCCTCGGTACCGGCGGTAGCTTCCTTCAACCTGCAGGGCAAAAGTGGCCTGTACAGCAGAACCGCCTTCCAATGTCGTCATCCCGGCGGCGCTGCGGACAGTATAAGAGCCGGCTGGCGGAAGAGATGCCAGGCGGCCTTCGCCGGTCACGGCCGTCTTGCCGGAGTCCAGGGAGACTTCGCCATCCCTTCCTCCGGCCCCGGCGACGGTCACCGGCTTTCCCTTAGCACCGCGCAGGACCACCGGTCCTGAGAAGGTCCCCAGAGTCTCACCGCCGCGCAGCACCTGCAGCCGGTCCCCCCGCGGCCGGACCTGCCACGTTTCGCCGGCGGCGCAGTCGGCAATTAACGCTCCGGAGGCTGTGTTGACCAGGGTATAGCCCTCCCCGGCCCGGAAGCTCACGTCGGAGACACCCTGGAGCAGGGCCACACGGACCAGAGGTTCCTCGCCGCGGACGCCGGCCGCCGTTCCGGTGGCGAGCAGCAAGACAAGCAAACAGGCCAGGATGAGGAAGGTTCCCTTCCGGCCTGAATGTTTGACTCGCTTAGCCAAATCAATGCCTCCCCTGTCTTTGTCCCGTCCCTCTCTTGGCATTCGACACAAAACGCGGGTCTCCTGCCACCGGATGGCAGAAAACCCGCGTTCAGGCAGAAAAGGAAGCCCTATTAAGCGCGTGCGGCGATGCGCGCGCGGTAACGGCTCAGAAGATCCCCCAGGACATCCTCACGCAACGTTCCCTGAAGGGTGGACGTCTCGAAATAACGCCGGGGAACGGTGACATGCGAAAGATCGAAACCCATGCGTTTTTTGGCCGCCAGCTTCAGGTCGAAGATCTCCGCCCCGAGCTGCGCCAGGTCCTCGGCCCCCGCCGGGACACCAAGGGCGTTCAGCGTCCGGACGACCGTCGGCGGGTCGTAAATGTTGCGGGCGAAGAGGCAGACCCCCAGGGAGTTTAAGACGTTCCGCCACTCTTCCTCCGCGATCAGCCGGTCGACGACCCCTTCAGGGTCTTCCCCCAGCCCGGGCTCCTGGTCCAGGGCATAGCCGGCGTTGCACAGGTGGGAATGCCGCGCCCCGACGGTCTGCCCGAGGATGAAGGCGTAGCCGGTATGGTAGCCGGCCATTTCATTGTTCCCCAACAAGCAGGCGAAGTCCCGCCCGCCCAGTTCGGCCGTCGCCCGGTGCAGGCCCCGGGCGAGAACGGCGTAAAGGGGGGTGGGCTGCTCCACCAGCCCGTGGAGAGCGGCAAGGTACCCATCCAGGTCCCCGAACCTCAACTCGGCGCCGAGGTCCGCGGTGTGGATCAGCCCCTTTTCCAGGGCCTCGGTCGCCCAGCCCAGGACAACCCCGCTGGAGATGGCGTCCAGGCCGAGGGCCTCGACCGCTTCGATCAAGGCATAGACATCCCCCGGCTCGGAAAGTCCCAGGAAGGATCCCAGGGCATAGATCAGTTCGTAGTCGTAGGCCAGCGTTATGCTTTCGTATTCGTGCCCTTCGGCGAAACTCCGGCGGTAAAGGCCCACATGGATACAGCCCACGGGGCAGCCGGGACAGGCAAGCTTACGGATCAATGTCTTTTGGGCGAAGGCTTCCCCGCTTATCCGCTCGGCGCCCTCGAACCGGTTTTCCCGCAGGTTACGTGTCGGCAGGGCGCCCATCGCGTTGAGGCTCAAGACATTCCCCGCCGTGCCGAGCCCGTGATACTTTTCCATCACCTCGGTATCCACGGCGCGCGCATGGATCTCTTCGTACACGGCGCGGTAGGCCCGGCGGTCCGGGATGGGAATACTCTTCTCCCCGTGGACCACCATCGCCTTCAGGTTTTTCGCCCCCATCACCGCGCCCAGGCCCAGACGCCCGAAATGCCGGACGGTATCGACGTTGACCCCGGCGAAGGCCACCCCCCGCTCCCCGGCCGGGCCGATCCGCACGATGCTCCGAAAACCGCGCCCCTGCTCCCACTCGCGCAGGCACCGGCCGGTCTCTTCGCAGTCCAGCCCCCAGAGGCCCCTGGCGTCTTTGAACGACACCCCGTCCCGGTCCACAACCAGGTAGACCGGCCGTTGGGCCCTACCGGTCAGGTAGACGGCATCGTAGCCGGCAAAGCGCAGGGCCATGGCCAGGCGCATGCCCGCGTAGCTTTCCCCCCATTCGCCGGTCAGGGGCGAGCGAAAGACGGCCGCCGTCTTCGTGGCCAGGGGAAAGACCGTGGTAAGGGGGCCGATGCCCAGGACAACCGGCTGTTCGGGCGCGGAAGCCTCCGCGTCCGGCACCAGGCCTTCAGTAAAGAGCTTGGCCGCCACGCCGACCCCGCCCAGGTAGCGGGCCAGTTCCGGGCGCTCGTCCACCCGCCATTCCCGCCGGCCGAGGTCGATATACAAAACCCGGACAGTGTTGGCGTCAAGCATCGGCCGCACTCTCCTCCATTACCAGCACGTCATGGGGACAGAAACGCGTGCACGTCCCGCACTGAATGCAGACTATGGCCCGACCGTCCGTATCGAGACGGATGGCCCGCACCACGCAGGCCTCCACGCAGGCCCCGCACCCGCTGCACTTGTTGCGGACGAATCTCACCCCTCCGCCCGGCCGCGGGAGGAGGGCCCCCGCCTGGCAAGCCGCGGCGCAAGGGGCATCCCGGCACCCGATGCAGACGTCCGCGGCCAGTTTGCTCTGCAGGCCGCCGCGCGTCCGGATCTGGACGGCGCTGTGGGACGGCGAATAGTCACCGTAAACGGCGCGCGCGCAGGCCAGCATACAGGAGTAGCACGCGATACAGCGGGCCATGTGTTTTACTGTCAGAACCTTGGGCACGGGCATGACCTCGCACTGTTTTTTTTAGCGCCGCCAAAGGAAGAAAAGGTTCAGCAAAACGGTAAGGATGATACTGAGGATGATCCCGGTGGCGATGGGAAAGTAGAAGCTGAAATTGCCGCGCTGGATGAAGATGTCGCCCGGCAGCCGGCCGATACCCGGGATCTTGCCCAGGAGCAGCATCAGGCCTCCCGCCGCGAGCAGCACCGCACCGGCGATGAGCAGGAATTTCGCCATGCTGTTAAAGAGGTCCAAGGCTAACGTCCCCCCTTGTCTTTCTTGCGACCCGGCGCGTAACGCTCGTACTCCGAGAAGAGACAGCCGCAGTATTGCTGACGGTACATCCCGAGGTCGCGGGAGCGCTGCGTGGCATCCTTGAAGCCCTCGCGGAAGTCGTGGTAAAGAAAGGAGACACCGAATTCGCGTCCGGCGGCTTCGCCGATGGCGCGGATCAGGTCATGCTTTTGGAAGGGGCTGACGAGCAAGGTCGTGGTGAAAGCGTCAAACTTGCCTCGCCGGGCGACACCCGCCGCCTGCCGCAGACGCAGGGTGTAGCAAAGGCGGCAACGTTCGGCCTCACGATAGGCCACGTGGCGGAAGTAGTCCTCCAGGCGGTAGTCCTTGGCGACGATAAGGGGCAGGTCCACCTGGGCGGCGTACGCCTCCAGCGTCTCCCGCCGCTTCAGGTATTCCGTGTAGGGGTGGATGTTGGGGTTGAAGAAGTAACCCTGCACTCTGTGCCCCTCGGTACGCAACCATTCCAACGGGTAGATGCTACAGGGGCCGCAGCAGATATGCAAAAGCGTCTTCACGCGCCGTCCATCCCTTACTGTCCTGAACTACTCCTAGGGCACTCCGGGCTCAGGGGTCTTTTACATTATCAGTCTACCACAATGTATCCTGTCGCTGCTCCTGCGGAGCCGCCAGCCCCAGGTGCCGGTAGGCCGCCGGCGTGGCCACACGGCCGCGCGGCGTGCGCGCCATCAGTCCGACCTGCAGCAGGTAGGGTTCGCAGACGTCCTCCAGGGTCCCCGCGTCCTCGCTGGTGGCCGCCGCCAGGGTATCCAGGCCCACCGGCCCTCCCCCGAAGGCCTGGACCAGGGTCGCCAGCAGGCGCCGGTCGGTGCCGTCAAGCCCCAGGCTGTCGACACCGAGGAAATCGAGGGCCGAAGCGGCGATCTCACCTGTGACGACCCCGTCACCCCTGACCTGCGCGAAATCGCGCACCCTCTTAAGCAGGCGCGTGGCCACCCGGGGCGTGCCCCGCGAACGGCGGGCGATCTCCCCGGCCCCCTCTTCATCGATCGGCACCTTGAGAATCCCCGCCCCGCGGAAGATGATCGCTCTCAGCTCATCCTCACTGTAGAACTCCAGGCGGCTGATGACCCCGAAGCGGTCACGAAGCGGGGAGGTCAACATGCCGGCCCTGGTCGTAGCCCCGACCAGGGTGAAGCGGGGCAGTGAAAGCCGAAGGGACCGCGCCCCGGGCCCCTTCCCGATGACGATGTCCAGGGCGAAGTCCTCCATCGCCGGGTAGAGGATCTCCTCCACCGCACGGTTCAGACGGTGCACTTCGTCAATGAACAGGATATTCCCGGGCTCCAGGTTCGTCAGGATGGCCGCCAGATCCCCGGGACGCTCAATGGCCGGACCGGATGTGACCCTGATGCTGGCGCCCATCTCCCTGGCAATAATGTGCGCCAGAGTGGTCTTGCCCAATCCCGGCGGTCCGAAGAGAAGAACATGATCCAGAGTCTCACCCCGGGAGCGGGCGGCGTCGATGAACAGGCGCAGCGATTCCTTAACCTGTCCCTGGCCGATGAACTCGTCGAGGGTCGTGGGCCGCAGACCGGACTCATCCGCGTCCTCCGGGCGGAGGCGGCCGGCCACGATCCGTTCCTTCCCTTCCTCTTCACGCATCATACCGCCCCCCCTAAGTCCGTCCCAAGCGCTGCAACGCCTTCTTCACCAGCTCGGCCGTGTCCTGACCGGCGTCATCCCCGCCGGAACCCGCAACGGCCGTTACGGCGTCCAGGGCTTCACCCGTCCCGTAGCCAAGGGCGATCAAGGCCGCCACCGCGTCGCCCACCGCCGACGACAGGCCGGCGGCGCCGCCCGCCGGCGCCGCCTCGGCTTGGGCTGCCTGGTCCTTCAATTCCACGATCATCCTCCGGGCCGTCTTCTTACCCACGCCGGGGACGGCACAGAGGAGCGCGGTGTCCTCCTGGACAATAGCCTGCCACAGGCGCTGCGGCCCGAGCCTTCCCACGGCGGCCAGAGCCGTCCGGGGCCCGATACCGCTGACACCCAGCAAGCGTAAAAAGGCCGCCCTCTCCGCCTCGCTCCCGAGGCCGAACAACTCGAGGGCGTCTTCCTTGACCACCAGGTGGGTGTAAAGCCGTACCGTTTCTCCTATCGCCGGCAGCCGTCCGATCAACTCCGGCGAAACGAAAACGCGGAAGCCGACGCCGTTGACCGCCAGTACCACAGCGTCGGCCTCGGCGGCCAAAAACCTTCCTTCCAGGAAAGCAATCATCCGCCCCATCTCCCTCCCCGCCGGTAACAATGGCACACGGCCACCGCCAGCGCGTCGGCCACATCATCCGGCTGAGGAATTTCAGGGAGGTTGAGGATCGCCCGCACCATGTACTGCACCTGCCTTTTGACCGCCCGCCCGGAGCCCGTCACGGCGGACTTGACCTGCGCCGGGGAATACTCGAATACAGCGGCGCCCGCCTCCGCGGCCGCCAGGAGGGCCACGCCCCGCGCCTGCCCCACCGTCAGGGCCGTAGTGACGTTACGGTTAAAAAAAAGCTGTTCCACTGCGACTTCCTGCGGCCGGTGTTCGGCAAAGACATCCGTTAGTTGGCGAAAAAGACGACGCAGCCGGTCAGGCGACGCAAGATTCGAGGGGGTGGTCAGGGCGCCATAAGCCAGAACGCGGAAGGACGCGCCTTCCGCGGGAATGAGCACCCCGTAACCCGTGAGGGCGATCCCGGGGTCGAGGCCCAGAACGATCATGCGCCATCTCCTCCCGGCCCACTTGTTCGACAGCCGGCTGAGCTAATCCTGCAGTTCATCAAGGTTTTCCAAAACCGCGGCGGCCGCATCCTCATTGGTGAACTCGAACTCCTGACGAAGCTCCGCCTTTACGGCCGGCACCTGCCGGTCAAAGGCCATCGCCTGTTTAAGCCTTTCCTGCAGGTCAGGAGGCAAAAGGCCGGCTGGCGTTTCCGAGACGCGCCACAACCGCTCGTTATGGCCGAGAGGCCCTTCATATACCGCCACATAGTCCCCGTAAAGGCCCAGGTGGCGCAACGGGGCGTGCGCGGGGCAGAACTCCTGGGCGTGCCGCGTGATGAGTAGGCTTTCCGGCAGGTTGAGGGTCACCGACCAGCCCTCGGCCGACGGGTACCGCTCGAGCAGGCCGGCCAGGTCCAGTCCCACCATTTCGTCCACCGCCGGGCCGTCCCGCACCGTGGCGCTGTCGCCGCACAGGTATACCCGTTCCTCGATCACCCGGGTGTCCGCGGTGACCATATCGCCGCGGTTCAGCAAGCGGGCCACGTCCACATGACGGTAGGCGAGCCCCGCCCCGGCCCCGGCGAGAGCCGCCAAAAGAACGATCAGGGCAACTACCTTTTTTCGCATTGGGTCCTTCCTCCAGCATACTCTTTGTGCTAGTTATTGCCGGGAAGGACCTGGAAAATACTTGGGGCCGCCCCACGACAGCCCCGTCCAATCACCGATTACCGATTTAATTTCTAATTTCTAGTTTCTAATTTTCCGATCTACTGCTCCTCCAGGTTGGTGTAGACCTCCTGGACATCATCATAATCCTCGAGGGCCTCGATCAGCCGGTTAACCTTTTCGGCTTCCTCTCCGCTCAGCGGCACGGTCGTCTTCGGAATGCGGGTCAACTCCGCCTCGGCGATCGGCAGGCCCTGGGCCTCCAGCGCCGCGCGTACCGCATTGAAGTCCTCCGGCTTGGTCAGGACCTCGAAGCTGTCCTCTTCGGTCTGTACGTCATCCGCCCCGGCTTCCAGGGCCGCGAGCATCAGCTCGTCCTCGGAGATATCCGTCCGCGCCCGGTCAATAATGATTAGCCCCCGGGGCTCGAAGAGCCAACTCACACAGCCGGCCTCCCCCAGGTTACCGCCGTGCTTGGAGAAGAGGTGACGGATATCGGCCGCCGTCCGGTTGCGGTTGTCGGTCATCGTCAAGACCAGCATCGCCACCCCGCCGGGGCCGTAACCCTCGTAGGCGACCTCCTCGTAGCCGGCCCCCTCGCCGCCGCCCGTTCCCTTCTGGATGGCGCGCAAAACGTTCTCATTCGGGAGGTTGGCTTCCTTCGCGCGCTGAATAGCCGCCTTAAGGCGGAAGTTGGCCTCCGGGTCGCCGCCGCCCTCCCGGGCGGCAACGATGATCTCCCGTGCCAAACGTGTAAAAACCTTTCCCTTCTTGGCGTCTACGGCAGCCTTCCGCCGCTTGATGTTGGCCCATTTGGAATGTCCGGACATCGATCCACCTCAAGCCGCAGAATAGACTTCGCTTCTTACACCGGGGGGATCAGGGGCATCATGCGCTTGTGTTCGCTCTTCGCAATCCAGCCCTCAATGATTTCACGGGCGCGCGGTGAGCCCTTACCGAGTAGGAGGTAGTCATCCAACTCGCGGTAAGTAACCCCCAGTTCGGTCTCGTCGCACTGGTTTCGCCAGAGTCCGGCCGACGGCTTACGCTCGATAATACGTTGCGGCACGCCAAGCGCGGAGGCCAGAGTATAGACCTCGCCCTTGACCAGGTTGGCCAGGGGTAACAGGTCCGCCCCGCCGTCACCGTATTTCGTGAAGTAACCAACCATTAACTCGCTCCTGTTGCTGGTCCCGACAACCAGCGAACGGCGACGCGCCGCGTGGAAGTAAAGGGTAGTCATTCGCAGGCGCGGCTTAATGTTGGCGATCGTCAGGTCACAGCCGGCGGGATCGTAGGTTTCCCCGCACAATACCTTCAAGAACTGTTCAAAAACATCGTCCAGGACGATGGTCTTATAGGGGATCCCCAGAGTCTCAGCCAGGAGGCGCGCGTCCTCAGCGTCGCGCGGGTCGCTGTGGCACGGCATGATTATGCCCAGGGTGCGCTCCGGCCTCGCACGCTGGCAGAGGGCAGCCGCCACGGCGGAATCGATGCCCCCGCTCAGGCCGACGACAAAGCCTTCCGCTCCGGCGGCACGCAGCTGCTTGTCAAGCCACTCCGTCAACTTGGCCGCCAACTCTCTCTCCGCCACAAACCAACCCCCTATACCAAAACAAAATGATCTAAACCCATCTTAGCACGCTTGACCCTCGGGCGTAAATATTAAGGGTTCTTAAGTAGCCACGGTCAGGTCCCGTCCGTGTTCCTTAGCCAGATGCCGTTAGCAGGCCGTGCAGGAATCGCCCATCTGATATTCACCACCCCCCAAGCCGCAATACCGTTACGGGGCTTCGCCGGTCCCCGTCGCCTGGCGCAGGGCGGTATCCACCGGCTCCAGCAGGCACGGCTCCCTTTCCGGGTTCCCCGCGCCCAGTTCCTTTAATCGCCGGGCCCCGGGCATGACCCGGCCCTCCCATGAACCAACGGCCGCATTGTAGGATTGCACGGCCTTGGACAGCCCGTCCCGCATCCTACCGAGGTGTTCGGAGAAAACGACCAGGCGGTCAAATAACACCGTTCCCTCGCGGGCGATGCGCTCCGCGTTCTCGGCCAGTTGCTCCTGCTGCCAGATGTGGGCCACCGTGCGTAGAAGAGCGATCAACGTGGTGGGGGTGGCCAGGATGACCCGGTTGTCGATCCCGTATTCGATCAGCCCCCGGTCCTGCTCAAGGGCGGCGCTGAAGAAGGACTCCCCCGGCAGGAAGAGGACGACGAAGTCCGGGCTGGGCTTGAACTGGCTCCAGTAGCTTTTTGCGCTCAGGGCGCGCATGTGTTCCCTTACGGCACGGGCGTGGTGGGCCAGAGCCGCCTGGCGGGCGGCCTCGTCCGCCGTTTCGACGGCCTCCAGGTAGGATTTCAACGGGACCTTCGCGTCAACCACAACCGTCCGCCCGCCCGGTAATTGTATCGTCAGGTCCGGGCGCAGGCGCCCTTCCTCCGTGGTCACCGAGGTCTGTTCCTCAAAGTCGCAGTACCGGCTCATTCCGGCGACCTCGACCACCCGGCGGAGAGTGATTTCGCCCCACCGCCCCCTCACCTGCGGGGCGCGCAGGGCCTGCACGAGCCGGGCCGTTTCCTTCTGCAGCTGCTGGTGCGTGGCGGTCAGTTCCTCCAGGTGTCTCTTCAACCCCCCGTAGGCTTCCTGCCGAACCTGCTCAAGAGACCTGATCCCGGCCTCGTAACGTTCCAGGGCCTCCTTGATGGGCTGAACCAGGCCGGCGATGGCCTCCTGGCGCCGCCCCAGGTCGCCCCGGGCCACCGACAGCTGGCTCTCCAGGGTTTCCCGTGCGAGGTCCAGAAAGAGGCGGTTATTGTTCTTCAAGGCCTCGGCCGAGAGGGCGTTGAAGGTGTCCGTGAGCTTCTGCTGCGCCTCTGAAAGTATGGCCTTCTCCGCCTCCAGCGCGGACCGCGCTTCCTCGAGCCGCGTCTCGGCGGCCACCCGCGCCTCCCGCTCTCGATCCAGATCGGCGCGCAAGGCTTCCAGTTCTCCGCTTTTAGCCTCCATCTGCGCCCTCAGCTCGGCCGCCACGCTCTCCGCGGGGCGCGCCCGCGCCCCGGCCCAGAGCCACCCCACGACGGCACCCAGAATAAAGCCGCCAAGAACTAGAAGGAACCCCGCTTCCATTATGTAACCCCCATAGCCGCCTCTTTGAAAATCTCTGACACCGCCCTTCATTAATTTAGACGGTTGGCAACCGTTTCCTGCCTGCTGTACGTTCCTTGACAAGCAACCGCTGGCATTCTAAGATCTTTTCGCCGGGGGTTGAGATACCTCGGTTGGTATCGAAGGGGGTTAGGCATGGAGTTGCCGTGGCGCGCTGGTATGCCGCCATTGCCTTGCGGCGGTCGCGGAGGCGATACGACCCCCGCCCGCTGGAGGCGGCCCAACTCAAGGAACTGAAGAGGGTCTGTGAGGAGTTCCGGCCGTTTGCTGAGGCGCGGGCCGTCCTGGTGAAGCCCCCGCGGAGAAGGTCTTCCGGGGCGCTGTGGGCCACTACGGCCAGGTCAAGGGCGCGCCGGCCTTTGCCGCGTTCGTCGGCCTTGTGGATAGCCCGCATGTGCAGGAATACGTCGGCTACACGGGGGAGGGAATCGTCCTGGAGGCCACGGCCCTTGGACTGGGCACCTGCTGGGTCGGCGCCTTCTTCCGCCCGGGGGCGGTCGCATCCCTCGTCGGCCTGGGCCCCTCGGAACGAGTCCTGGCCGTCACTCCCCTCGGCTGCGTCTCTCAAGGCTGGACGCTGGAGGAAAAGGTGATGGCCGGCTTTGGCCGTAACCACCGCCGGCATCCTCTTGAACAACTGGTCCGGGGACTTGAAAAGGAGGAGCGGCCGTCCTGGATGGATGCCGCCCTGGAAGCCGCCCGGCTGGCTCCTTCGGACGTCAACCGCCAGCCCTGGCGTTTCACCGCCAGCCGGGGAGCGGTTACCGTTGCTGTGGGACACAAAAGATCACGGATAGCCCGCGTCAGTAGCGCAGTATGGCGCCGATATACCCCGCCCGGGCTAGAGCGGGATGCCCCTGGCGGACGACCTCCACCAGGGCCCCCTGGTCCGCGGCCATCTGTACCACGAGATCGACAAGACGCGGGATTTCCTCCATCATGCCGTTGCAGAATGGGCAATCGCCATCCGCCGTTGTAAACAGCTGCCCGCAATCCTGGCAGCGGTACCCGCCGGACTGGTAGCCCGAGGTAACGGCCAGCTTCCGGATCCTGCCCTGCACCGCGCTGAAAGCGACATCGTCGAGGCCGATGACGGCCCTTCCGCCCTCCGCGACCGCAGCCGTGATCTCCTCCACGAATTGGTCTTCCATCGCCCTTTCCACCTCACTCATCACCGACTGGGTCGTGGTCAGCAAGTCACCCCGGTCAACAACCGTCTCTTCCTTGAAGAAGGTCAAGATCTTGCTTTCCGCTTCGGCCGGCAAGAACGACCGGAAGCGAGACACAGCCTCCACCGGCCCGGCAATAGCGATGCGGCCGATGTAGCCGGAGGAAAGCATCGTCTGCAGCAAGTCGGCCACGCCCTCCAGGTGACGGTCCACGTGATATTCTATGTGGCGCGCGTAGCGCGTCTGGCTCAGGGCGAACCAGCCGCCTTTCTTGTGTTTCCCCGGGATATCGTCGCGGCTCGCTTCGGTATACTCCACCACCTCACCGAGTTGAACAAGGAAAAGCCGTGCCGAACGCCTGTCCACCAACACGATGACATAAGGCTGGTGGTCATCGAGCAAGGCAAAAAGCGGTTTTAAGTACGGCCGCTGGTCGATCACCAGGACGTCCCTTACAGGAATGGCCAGGTGATATTCACGCCAAACGCCGAGCGGACCGCAGGCAATGATGGCCAGGCCTTTCTTAAAGTCGCTCCGGGCCAATGCCACATAATTGGCCAGCCTCTCCAGGTCATAGGCCAAGGCGTAGCGTTGTTCCCGGTCTTCCACAGCGGGTACGGCGTCGCGCAATAGATTTTTAAGACGTGTCACGTACTCCGCCCGCGGATTGGTTGCCGGGTCAACGTCCAGGTAAAGGCTGCAATAGTAATACTCCCTGTCCGGCAAGGACATGAGTTCAGAGACCTCTTCCCGCGTCAGCATCAACTAACACCTCCTCCGGACTTTGTGAACACCGTAACAACCCCCGCTGATGTTTGCAACCCTTCCCAGGGTTTATAGCCCACAAGCTCGTGACTTGTCCCAAAGTAATGGCGTAACAGACGTGTACGATCGCTCAAAAAAGCCCTCTTTCGTCACTAGAGGAGTCCCTTCGGGCTCCTAAAAGATTATCCATATGTGAAAACCTCCTGCTTACTGCAGGAGGTTTTCGAAGATAGTTCCGGCGGCGACCTACTCTCCCGGGGGAACCCCCAGTACCATCGGCGCTGGAGGGCTTAACGGCCGTGTTCGGGATGGGAACGGGTGTGACCCCTCCGCCATAGCCACCGGAAATTTGAGATGTGGGAGGTGAGAGGTGGGAAGTGGGAGGGAGCCCATTCCTTATCTCACTGCACATCTATTTTTCGCTTTTTTT
>JASEER010000012.1:37312-58871 GCA_030019475.1 Thermoanaerobacterales bacterium
TTTTTTAGCGCCCCAGCGTTCTCTGAAAACCGCACAGCGCAGGTCGACGAGACAAGCCCTCGACCGATTAGTACCGGTCCGCTGAAACCATTGCTGGTCTTACACGCCCGGCCTATCTACCTGGTCGTCTACCAGGGGTCTTACCCCCGCACTCAACTCGAAGAGCCGTCGGCAAACAAAGCCAAACAATTGTCCGCGGGGGACCAAGGTTAGTTTTGCCTGCCGGTTGACTCCCCAAGTTGAGTGCGGGGTGGGAAACCTCATCTGGAGGTGGGTTTCGCGCTTAGATGCTTTCAGCGCTTATCCCGTCCGCACATAGCTACCCAGCGGTGCCGTTGGCACGACAACTGGTACACCAGCGGTGCGTCCATCCCGGTCCTCTCGTACTAGGGACAGATCCTCGCAAGTTTCCTGCGCCCGCAGCGGATAGGGACCGAACTGTCTCACGACGTTCTGAACCCAGCTCACGTACCGCTTTAATGGGCGAACAGCCCAACCCTTGGAACCTGCTCCAGCTCCAGGATGCGATGAGCCGACATCGAGGTGCCAAACCTCCCCGTCGATGTGGACTCTTGGGGGAGATAAGCCTGTTATCCCCGGGGTAGCTTTTATCCGCTGAGCGACGGCCCTTCCACGCGGAACCGCCGGATCACTAAGCCCTGCTTTCGCACCAGCTCGACCTGTATGTCTCGCTGTCAAGCACCCTTGTGCCTTTGCACTCTGCCGCGCGATTTCCAACCGCGCTGAGGGTACCTTTGGGCGCCTCCGTTACCTTTTGGGAGGCGACCGCCCCAGTCAAACTGCCCGCCTGACACGGTCCCCGGACCCGATCAGGGCCCCAGGTTAGAACTCCGATACAACAAGGGTGGTATCCCACCGTTGGCTCCGGCAAGGCTGGCGCCCTGCCTTCTCCGCCTCCCACCTATCCTGTACATGCTATACCAAAGTCCAATGTCAGGTTACAGTAAAGCTCCACGGGGTCTTTCTGTCCTGCTGCGGGTAACCGGCATCTTTACCGGTACTACAATTTCACCGAGCCCCTCGTTGAGACAGCGCCCAGATCGTTACACCTTTCGTGCGGGTCGGAACTTACCCGACAAGGAATTTCGCTACCTTAGGACCGTTATAGTTACGGCCGCCGTTTACCGGGGCTTCGGTTCAGAGCTTCTCCAGCACTCAACTCTTCCACCGTTAGAAGGCTGTTCGCGATGCGCTGCTTCAGCCAGCGTTTCGCTTGACCGTGATGCTTTAACTGCCGTTCCCGTTCCCTGGCATCATCGAGCGAGCGGTATGCTTCATAGTATACCAACTCCCACCGATGCCCTTTCGTCCAACGGCTGCCTCCTGCGTTATGTGCCTTTAAACGAGTCTTTAAGTCGGCGCTTCTGCCTATGTAGATTTCCTGCTTCTCGTTTACAAGCACGTACACGTAGTGCATCACTGTCCTCCTTTTCGGTAGGAACAGTTGAGTGCTGGATAACCCTTCCCCTTAACCTTCCGGCACTGGGCAGGTGTCAGCCCCTATACGTCATCTTGCGATTTGGCAGGGACCTGTGTTTTTGGTAAACAGTCGCCTGGGCCTGGTCTCTGCGACCCCCTCGCGCTCCGGAAGTTAATCCCTTCACGCTGACGGGGTACCCCTTCTCCCGAAGTTACGGGGTCAATTTGCCGAGTTCCTTAACGAGGGTTCTCTCGCACGCCTTAGGATTCTCACCCCGCCTACCTGTGTCGGTTTGCGGTACGGGCACCAACGCACCTCGTTAGAGGCTTTTCTTGGCGGCCTGGGTTCGGTTACTTCGGTACTTAGTTTCCCTCCCCGTCACCTCTCGGGCTTTGCGTGGGACGGATTTGCCTATCCCACACCCTACCGGCTTGGACGCGCTTTTCCAACCGCGCGCTTAACCTACCCTTCCGCGTCACCCCATCCTCAAGCGGTGGTCGGTGGTAACGGAATCTCAACCGTTTGTCCATCGGCTACGCCTTTCGGCCTCACCTTAGGTCCCGACTTACCCTGGGCGGACGAGCCTTCCCCAGGAAACCTTAGGCTTTCGGCGGGCAGGATTCTCACCTGCCTTGTCGCTTACTAATGCCGGCATTCTCACTTCCCATCCGTCCACCGCTCCTTCCGGTACGGCTTCAGCCAAATGGGAACGCTCCCCTACCCCCAGCACTCAACCCAACGCTTGATAGGTTACCTCTTCGGGTTACGTTACAATTACTTGCAACGCCGTCCTATCAAAAGCTGGGTTGAGTGCTGGGCCGCAGCTTCGGTAATAGGCTTGAGCCCCGTTACATTTTCGGCGCAAAGCCGCTAGACCAGTGAGCTATTACGCACTCTTTAAATGATGGCTGCTTCTAAGCCAACATCCTGGCTGTTTCAGCAGCTCCACATCCTTTTCCACTAAGCCTATTTTAGGGACCTTAGCTGACGGTCTGGGCTGTTTCCCTCTCGACCACGAATCTTATCACCCGTAGTCTGACTCCCGGGCAACAAGTATCTGGCATTCGGAGTTTGAATGGGTTCGGTAACCGGTGAAGGCCCCTAGCCCAACCAGTGCTCTACCACCAGTACTCTCTTACCCGAGGCTAGCCCTAGAGCTATTTCGGGGAGAACCAGCTATCTCCGAGTTCGATTGGCATTTCACCGCTACCCACACCTCATCCGCTGCCTTTTCAACGACAGTCGGTTCGGGCCTTCACGCAACTTTACTCGCGCTTCACCCTGGACATGGGTAGGTCACTCGGTTTCGGGTCTACTGCCGCAGACTGGCGCCGGTTAAGACTCGCTTTCGCTGCGGCTCCGGGATCGCTCCCTTAACCTCGCCTGCAACAGTAACTCGCCGGCCCGTTCTACAAAAAGTACGCCATCAGGCTTTATAATAGCCCTCTGACTGCTTGTAGGCATACGGTTTCAGGTTCTCTTTCACTCCCCTCCCGGGGTGCTTTTCACCTTTCCCTCACGGTACTAGTGCGCTATCGGTCGTCAAGGGTATTTAGCCTTGGAAGGTGGTCCTCCCGGATTCCCACGGGATTCCTCGTGCCCCGCGGTACTTGGGACGAAGGCCCAGGTGCACGCGCTCCTTTCGGGTACGGGGCTTTTACCCTCTGTGGCCGGGCTTTCCAGCCCGCTTCCCCTAAAAACGCTTTACCCCGAGCGCGCCGCCGCACGCTCCGGCCTTCTCCCTCTACCCCGCAAACGCAACGCCGGCAGGCTTTAACACGCTTGCGGTTTGGGCTCGCCCCCTTTCGCTCGCCGCTACTCGGGGGTTCGCGGTTGCTTTCTTCTCCTCGGGCTACTAAGATGTTTCAGTTCACCCGGTGCCCTTCACCGCGCCTATGTGTTCAGCGCGGGATGACGGGGGTTCTCCCCCGCCGGGTTGCCCCATTCGGATATCCCCGGATCGATGCCTGCTTGCGGCTCCCCGAGGCTTTTCGCAGCTTGCCACGTCCTTCTTCGGCCCTTGACGCCAAGGCATCCACCGTACGCCCTTACTAACTTGTCTCGTCTGACCTGCGCTGTGCAGTTGTCAAAGAACGCTGAGAGCCCAAACTTCTGGTGGAGATGAGCGGATTCGAACCGCCGACCCCCGCCTTGCAAGGGCGGTGCTCTCCCACTGAGCTACATCCCCGTTTGAGATGCGGGATGTGAGATGCTAGAGGCAGGATTACAAGGTAAGAATCGGCTGAGAGCCGATTCCACTACCCGGTCTCACTTCTAACCTCTCACTTCTCACTTCTGTTTTATGGTGGGCCCAGGTAGATTCGAACTACCGACCTCACGCTTATCAGGCGTGCGCTCTGACCACCTGAGCTATGGGCCCGCGGTCTCTCAAAACCGAACAGTGGCGTTTTGCCGGCTTGGTTAAAGTGGTATGAACTTTGTGAGGCAAAGTTCTCCTTAGAAAGGAGGTGATCCAGCCGCACGTTCCCGTACGGCTACCTTGTTACGACTTCACCCCAATCATCGACCCCACCTTCGGCGGCTGGCTCCCAGCACTCAACTCAACGAGCCGTTTGCAGACTAAACCAACCTGTTGTCCTCGGGACACTGCAAGGTTAGTCATACCTGCTACGTGGCTCCCTAAGTTGAGTGCTGGGTTACCGCACCGACTTCGGGTGTTGCCGACTTTCGTGGTGTGACGGGCGGTGTGTACAAGGCCCGGGAACGCATTCACCGCTGTATGCTGACCAGCGATTACTAGCGATTCCGCCTTCATGCAGGCGAGTTGCAGCCTGCAATCCGAACTGAGACCGGTTTTTTGGGATTTGCTCCAGGTCGCCCCTTCGCCTCCCGTTGTACCGGCCATTGTAGCACGTGTGTAGCCCAGGGCATAAAGGGCATGATGATTTGACGTCATCCCCACCTTCCTCCGCCTTGTCGACGGCAGTCCCTCTAGAGTGCCCACCATTAGCGCTGGCAACTAGAGGTAAGGGTTGCGCTCGTTGCGGGACTTAACCCAACACCTCACGGCACGAGCTGACGACAACCATGCACCACCTGTGCCGGCTCCCCGAAAGGTCCGTCGTGTTTCCACTCTGTACCACCGGCATGTCAAGCCCTGGTAAGGTTCTTCGCGTTGCGTCGAATTAAACCACATGCTCCACCGCTTGTGCGGGCCCCCGTCAATTCCTTTGAGTTTCAGTCTTGCGACCGTACTCCCCAGGCGGGGCACTTATTGGGTTACCTGCGGCACTGAAGGGTATGAGCCCCCCAACACCTAGTGCCCATCGTTTACGGCTAGGACTACCAGGGTATCTAATCCTGTTTGCTCCCCTAGCTTTCGCGCCTCAGTGTCAGTAACAGGCCAGGAAGTCGCCTTCGCCACTGGTGTTCCTCCCGATATCTACGCATTTCACCGCTACACCGGGAATTCCACTTCCCTCTCCTGCCCTCAAGCCCGATGGTTTCGCAAGCACCTCCACGGTTGAGCCGTGACCTTTCACTCGCGACTTCTCGGGCCACCTACGCGCCCTTTACGCCCAGTAATTCCGGACAACGCTCGCCCCCTACGTCTTACCGCGGCTGCTGGCACGTAGTTAGCCGGGGCTTATTCCTGAGGTACCGTCACCCTGCGCCGCTATTCGCAACACAGGCGTTCTTCCCTCAGAAAAGGGGTTTACAACCCGAAGGCCTTCGTCCCCCACGCGGCGTCGCTCCGTCAGGCTTGCGCCCATTGCGGAAGATTCCCCACTGCTGCCTCCCGTAGGAGTCTGGGCCGTGTCTCAGTCCCAGTGTGGCCGACCACCCTCTCAGGCCGGCTACCCATCGTCGCCTTGGTGGGCCGTTACCCCGCCAACAAGCTAATGGGCCGCGGACCCATCTCACGGTGCCAGCTTGAACCAGAGGCCGGCTTTCCTCCCCAGGAGAGGCCCCCCGGAGAGCGTATCCGGTATTAGCACCAGTTTCCCGGTGTTATCCCGGTCCGTAAGGCAGGTTATCCACGTGTTACTCACCCGTCCGCCGCTATCCAGCACTCAACTCGAAGAGCCACCTGCAATCAAAGCTAACCGTCGTCCTCGGGACGCTATCAGGTTAATTCTGTCTGCTACTTGACTCCTCAAGTTGAGTGCTGGACCGCACGACTTGCATGTGTTAAGCACGCCGCCAGCGTTCGTCCTGAGCCAGGATCAAACTCTCCATTAAAGCTCTTCGCAAACGCCACTGTTCAGTTTTCAAAGACCGCTTTGATGGCCCTCTGTCGCTGACCGCGACATTTGTTATCGTATCACTTGCGGCACCCCGTTGTCAACGGGCCATTTCCTGGTTTCCGAGGAAGAACTCTCTTCCCGGCTCGCGCCGCAAGTCTTAATATAGCATAGCGCCCCCAGCGTGTCAACGCCGGTGAACGCCATTTTCCCTGAATATTTTATCCAGCACCGCGGCCGGTTATGAGCCGCTGCCGGGAGGCGGAGTGCCGTAGAGCCCAAGGCCCAGGAGGCCGGCACCCGGCCCGACGTAGGTCGAAGGGACGCCGCCGACAACGATGTTCTCCACGAGGGGCACGCGCGTAGTCACCTGCACATTCTTTTCATGCCAGGGAACGACGACCCGCAGGTCGGTATCCAGGTCAAGGTAGATACGGTGGCGGGTTTGGTTGATACCGGCGGACTCGAAGCGGTCGCTCATGTTGACCCGCACGGCGCCCACCGGAAGGATCCGGACCGGAATACGCGGGCCCCATGCGGCCAGGAGGCGGTTCCCTGTGACCTGGCCGAGAGGAATGGAGAAGCTGTCCCGGTCCATCTCCCGCAGGTTCTTCTCGGCCGCCAGGGCGAACCCGGCCGCCAGTTCGTTGATGCGCACCGTGTTCGCCTGCATCATCACCACCCGTCCCTGGTCATCCTTATGCAGCTCGATCAGGTCCTGGTAGTCGACGCCCGCCGCGGCCAGGTGGCTGCGGACGGCCAGGTTTACCTCGCTGACGGCGGTCTGAACCGCCCGCGCCTGCGCCATGGCCACGATCGTCTCCGCGAGCCGCCGCTCGACGACTATGACGGCCATAATGAGAATGCCCATTACGGCCAGGAAGATAAAAAAGGCCCCTCTGCGGCGCCTCTTGAACACGGCCCGCCCCCGCCTTCCTTTTATAAAGCACGGTGCCCTACTAGGAAGTATATGAAGCGGTGCTAGAAAAGCTTCACGAACCTGCGCCGGCCGGCCTGGATGACCATGCCCGGGCGGGGCATGATCTCAATCTCCGGATCGCTCACCTTCTGATCGTCGATCTTTACCCCACCCTGCTGGATGAGGCGCTTGGCCTCGCTGGTGCTCTTGGTAAGACCGGCCAGTGTCATCAGGCGGGGGAGCCAGACCCTGCCCTGCTCCGCCAGTTCGGCAGGGACGGCGTAAACCGGTACCTCGCTGGGCCGTTCATGGCGCTGGAAGACGCGGCGGAACTCGTCCTCGGCCTCGCGCGCCTTTTCCTCGCCGTGGAAGGCGGCGACGATCGACCGGGCCAGGCGCATTTTGGCGTCCCGCGGGTTGGCCCCCTCCGCCAGGGCGGCGTTGATCGCCTGCACCTCTTCCAGCGGCAGGGGACAGACCAGATCAAAGTAGCGGGGCATAAGGGTGTCCGGGATGGACATCAGCTTACCATACATTTCCCCCGGCGGCTCGTTGACACCCACGTAGTTTCCCAGGCTTTTGCTCATCTTCTGTATGCCGTCAAGGCCCTCGAGGATGGGCATCATAAGCGCGACCTGGGGTTCCTGCCCGTACTCCTTCTGCAACGTGCGGCCGACGAGCAGGTTGAACTTCTGGTCCGTGCCGCCGAGTTCGACATCCGCTTTAAGGGCCACCGAATCGTAGCCCTGCATCAGCGGATAGAAAAACTCGTGGATACTGATCGGCAGCCCCTCGCGGAACCGCTTGGCGAAGTCGTCCCGCTCGAGCATGCGCGCCACGGTGTACTTGGACGACAGCTCGATCACGGCGGCGAAGTCCAGGGGCGCCAGCCAGTGACTGTTGAAGAAGATCTCCGTCCGGTCCGGGTCCAGGACTTTGTAGACCTGCTCCTCGTAAGTGCGGGCGTTGGCCAGGACCTCGGCCTCGGAGAGCTGTTTGCGGGTCTCCGATTTCCCGCTCGGATCCCCGATACGGCCGGTGAAGTCACCGATGACCAGGCAGACCTGGTGGCCAAGGTCCTGGAACTGCCGCAGCTTATGCAAGACTACGGTATGTCCCAGGTGAATATCGGGGGCCGTGGGGTCAAGTCCCAGTTTCACCCGGAGGGGGCGCCCCGTGGCGATCGACCGCCGGAGTTTTCCGGCAAGTTCCTCTTCGGGAATGACCTCCGCCGTCCCGCGCTTGATGATCACCATCTGGCGCGCCAGTTCCGTCTCCTGCTCCCGCTCCAGCATTATCCAGCCTCCACAGGGGATTTTCTTCCCTATCATACCAGGGGGTCACGACAGCCGCAATATAGACCCCGGCGGCCGAATGATGTCACAGACCACCCCTTTGGCGCGTTAAATGGTTAGGCGGAAGGGGATCGCAGGCCGAGAAACACGCCGACGACTACCCAGAGTCCCCAAAGGCTGAAAACCACAAGGGCGATGTTACTCGTCCTGGTCCGCAGGGCCAGGGCGCCTCCGAGGCTGAAGAGCCCAAGGGCCCAGAGGGCGAAGGGGTCCACCTGGGCGAGGACAAGGTCGAGCCAGGCGATTTCGGTCCGGCCGGGCAACAGCGCCCCCAGGCTCGTGCCTATGGACCCCAGCCGCTCGAAGGAGCTGGCAGCGATCAACGCGGCACGGACGAAATCCCCAAGGAGCATCGGTACATAGGCAAAGACGCTGACCGCCGCCAGGCTGGCGAAGGGTACTGGTTCCCCGCTGCTCCGGTTGAAGATTTTCAGAAGCCCCGCGCCAAACAGCCAGACGACGGTAGGCACGATAAGCGCCCCAAAAAAGAGTTCGACCAGTGCGGCCGTCGTGGCGAAACCCCTGACCGCGGCCAACTGCTCCGGGGGCAAGGCGTTCGGTCCCTGTTGGAGTTGCCAGAGGGCAAAGGCCCGCAGTTTCGGCAGGGTCGACAGGGCCGCCAGCAGGCCCGCCAAATAGACGACCGCCGCCCCCGGCCAAAAGCCGCCCCTGGTCACAATGTCTTCAAAGGTCGTCCGGGGAGCAACCAGGACTCCCCACAGCCGCCGCCAGAGTGAAAGTCGGAGCGGCGCGAAACCGGGCTCCATATGAGCCATAGCGTTTCATCCTCCTTACCTTTTTAATGTACTTCGGGTAACGGGGTTTAACTCCTGCTCCGGCCGGGCCATAGGTTGATTCTGGACTGCTTCCCCGGCGGGAGGGTATGGTATAATGCAGGCAGGTGAAAATTAGATGATAAACGACATGCAAGTCAGGAAAAAGAAGAAACGGAAGCTAAATGTCGCCCGGCTGATAATTGTCATCCTCGCCCTGCTCGTGGTTCTGGGCGGCGGCGCCGCCTTCGGAATGATCGTCTACAGTCTGCAGGGGCTCCCGGCCTGGGATCCCGCAGCCCTTGACCCGAGCAATGCCACCGAGATTTATGACAAAGACGGCCACCTGATTACGCAGCTCGGGAAAGAAAAACGGGTCCTGGTGCGGATCCAGGATGTGCCGCCGGTCATTAAGAAGGCCGTGCTGGCGGCCGAGGATGTTCGTTTTTATCAGCACCACGGCATCGATCTGCGGGCCATCGGGCGCGCAGCCTGGGCTGACATCACCGGGGGAGGTCTTTCTCAAGGGGGCAGCACGATCACGCAGCAGCTGGTCAAGAACTCCTTTCTAACCCCCGAGAAGAAGTTAAAGCGCAAAATCCAGGAAGCGTTCCTGGCCATACAGGTCGAGCGTCACTTCACGAAGGATGAGATCTTCGAGTTCTACCTCAACCAGAACTATTTCGGTGAAGGCGCCTATGGCATCGAAATGGCATCCCGGACCTATTTCGGCAAGTCCGTGGATGAGCTGCAGCTGGACGAGGCCGCTCTTCTGGCCGGTTTACTGAAAGCCCCCAGCGCTTATTCCCCTTTTCAGGATCCTGATGCAGCCGTCGCCCGGCGGAACACCGTCCTGGACCTGATGGCGAAATACGGTTTTGTCTCCCCGGCCGAAGCAGCCGCCGCCAAAACCAAGCCGCTTAAGCTCAACACGGAGAAGCCGTCCCATGAGACTTATCCCTACCCCTATTTTGTCGATTACGTGACCGACCAGTTGGTCAGCCGTTACGGCGAGGCGCGGGTCTTCCGGGAAGGCCTTAAGGTGTACACCACTCTCGACCCGAAGATCCAGAAGGCCGCCGAGGCGGCCATGGCCAAGGCATCCAATTTCCCGACAGCTAAACGTGACAAGAACGGCGTTCTCCAGCCCCAGGCCGCCCTGGTCGTGGTCGACCCCCACAACGGGCATATCAAGGCCATTGTCGGCGGGCGGGAGCACACCCAGCTCCGGCAGTGGAACCGCGCCACCCGCACCACCCGCCAGCCGGGCTCGGCTTTCAAACCCATCATCGCCTATGGGCCGGGCATTGAACATCTGGGTATGAGCCCCGCGACGGTCATTGACGACATCCCGTTAAAGTACCCGAAGTGGGAACCGAAGAACTACGACGGCGTTTACCGGGGGCTGATCACCATACGTACCGCCGTTTCGCTCTCCGTCAATATGGTGGCCGTCAAGGTTCTTGAAAAGGTTACTACCGGCCCGGCCGTCGAATTCGCACGGAAGTTGGGCATCACCACCCTCCGGCCCGAACAGGAGGGGCTGGCTATGGCCCTTGGGGGATTGAGCAAAGGGGTGACTCCTCTGCAGATGGCGGCCGCCTACGGGGCTTTCGCCAACCAGGGGGTCTACGTGGAGCCTACCGCCATCAGCCAGGTCGAGGACGCGCAGGGCAATCTCATTGAAAAGTTCGAGCCCGCCAAGCACCGGGCCATGAAGCCCACCACCGCCTGGCTGATGACGGATATGCTGCGGACGGTGGTGCAGCAGGGCACGGGTACGCGGGCCCGCCTTGGCAGCCGCCCGGTGGCCGGTAAAACCGGGACGACCGACAAACGGGAAAACAACTGGTTCGTCGGCTACACTCCGGAACTGTCCTGCGCGGTTTGGATGGGCTACGACGATGCGACGATCTCGCTGCCCCAAGGCTGCTACGGCGGGACGTATACCGCCCAGATCTGGCGGGACGTGATGAGCAAGGCCCTGGAGGGGGTGCCGGTCCGTGGATTCCCACGGCCCGGCGGGATTGTGTCGGCCACGGTGGATGCCAAGTCGGGCTTGCTCCCGGGTCCCCTGACCCCGCCGGCACACCTGGTTACCGATTACTTCGTAAAAGGCACGGAGCCCACCGAAGTGGATAATACTCACGTCCTGGCCGAGATCTGCCCGGTCTCCGGGCTGCTGGCCGGCGAGTATTGCCCCGAAAGAGTGGCGCAGGTCCGGGTGAACACGGGCTATGAGGTGCCCCCGTTCGTCAAGGACTTTGCCGAACGTTTGCCGACCAAGACGTGTGACGTCCATAGCCTGGGCGCGCCTTACCCGGGGAACGGAACCGGCCCGTCACCGGGCCTGCCGACTCTACCCCCGGTGGACGGGGAAACGCCGCCGGATGAGGAGCGGAACGGCGGCGGCTACAACAGCCCGGATAACCTCCCGCCTGCCGACGACCGGCAAAACGACCGCGGGACATGGCAGCGTGAGCCCGGCCTGCTGGACCTGGACCGTATCCTGAGGCCCTAAAAGACGCGGTGAGACATCAAAGGAAGCGGCAGCAGAAATCCCGCTGCCGCTTCCTTCTTTTCCGGCCGGTGGACCGGCGCTACATGATGCTTTCCTGGCTGGCGGCGACAGCCCGGTCGATCTCGGCCTGGAGTTCCGGCGGCAGGCCTTCGATGCGGACGTTCAGAAAACCGCGGACGATCGTCGCCGTAGCTTCTTCCTCGCTCTGCCCGCGGGCCATCAGGTATTCGATCTCCTCCGGCGCAATCTTACCGACCGCCGCTTCATGGGACATCTCGGCCCCCGAAACCGTGGCCACAAGCTCCGGGATGGCATGAATCAGGCCCCGCTCCGAAAGGATCAGGCCGTTGCACTCCAGGTGGGCCTTGACCCCCGGCGCCTCGCCGACCAGGCGTCCGCGGTTGATGATCTCTCCCCCGGTCGTGATCGTCCGGGCGATGGACTCGGCCCGTGTATCCGGGGCGCGCAGCACCACGCCCGAGCCGACATCCATGTAGCTTCCCGGCGGGGCGACGAGAATGGAATGGAACCGGGCGGTGGCTCCCGGCCCGTCCAGGTAGGCCATGGGGTACATCTGGAGCACGTCCACGGCCTGCATGCAGACATAGTTGGAGAGGTAAACACCGCCCTCCTCGACCAGGGCGGCGCTCCGCGGGCGGACCTGCATCTTCTCCGCCCAGTTATGGATCATGGTGAAGGTCAGCTTGGCGTTCTTTTTGACATAGAACTCGGAAATGCCCAGGTGCATCCCGGTCTGTACGTCGTGGGCGCTGGCACAGCCCGAGACCAGATTAAGCTCGGCGCCCTCTTCGACGACGACGATGTTATGCACGGCCTGCGTAATGCCATCCGCAGCGATGTACATGCAGGCCTGAAGCGGGTAGGTCACCTTAACCCCGGGAAGAGCCCGGATAAAGTAGCCGTGGCGGGCGTGCTCCCGGGCATAGGCCGTGTATTCGTCCTTGTCGGCCTGCACGAGCCGCCAGCGGTAACCGGCCAGCCAGGGATAGCGCTCGGCGGCGGCGGCGGTGCTCATTACCTCCAGCCCGTCCTGCCTTACCCCGCAGTGGACGACGGAGTGGTCCATCTGGATAAAGGTCCCGGAGCGATCCTTCTCCGCGACGTCCACCCCGGTATGGAGCATCCTGTCCCGGTCCTCGGGACGAAGCATGCCCAGGTCTTCCAGATAGGTTCGCCGGGGGGGATCCCCGCTGAAGTTCTGCGGACCGATACGTGTGTCTTTCTTCATCTTGTTCCCTCGTCCCCCTCTATGGAAACCAACGCTTCGCAGCGAATACAGGCGCCGTACCCTTGCTGCTGGATGCAGTTGAACAGTTCAAGCGGGTTTCCGCTGCAGGCCAGACGGCCTTCGAACATTACGTGCCCCACGTCGGCATTGACGTACTGCAGGATATAACCGGTATGGGTAATGACCAGGCCCGACTTTTGGTGCCGCCGGCAGCGCTGGCCGGTCTTATGGCACTGGCCGGGCATGCCGCGGTCCAGGAGCCGGTTGATGGTGCGGCCGATAAGGTCGATGTTTTCCAGGTCGACCCCCGATTCGGGTTCGTCCAGGAGAACCAGGTCCGGGTCCTGGGCGATCAGCTGGAGGAGTTCCGAGCGCTTCATCTCCCCGCCGGAGAAACCGAGGTTGACCTCCCGGTCCATAAATCTCTCGAAGTTCAACTGCGTGGGCAGGTCGGCCGGCACTTCGCGGCCGCGGGCGCAGATATGCACCATGTCCCGCATCGAAAGCCCCCTGATCGTCGGCGGGCGCTGGAACGATAGACCAATCCCCCTCCGCGCACGTTCATGGACCGCCATATGCGTGATGTCCTGGCCCTTGAACAGGATCCGTCCGTCCAGCACCTTGTAGCGCGAAAAACCGACCAGGGTCCCCAGCAATGTCGATTTGCCGGAACCGTTGGGTCCGAAAAGGACGTGGGTTTCCCCCGTACGGATTTCCAGGTTGATGTCCCGCAGGATCACACGGTCCCCCACGGCAACGGCCAAGCCTTCAACCTTAAGCATCGCAAGACCCCCTTCCACCGAAGACCGCCACCAGGCTCCCGACATCCACCTGCAGGGAGCCGGCTACGGTCGCACATTTCGCCATTAGAACGTGAAATACCTTGTCCGTTGGCGCCTGTTCGCTCAGTGTTTCGTAGTTGCCCATGCCCTTGGCTATCACCAGGTCCGCTTGGGCGAAAGCGTCTTTGATTTCCGGAGGCGCTGCTTCGAGGTCAAGCCCCGGCATGTCCAGTCCGGTAGTGACGATATTCTTCATTTCGCGGTCAATACCTGCCGCCTTGAGATCGGCTACCGTCAGGTCGTTCTGCACGGGACCGCCCTTGACGGCATAGACGACCTCGGCCCGCCGGGACAGGTAGTCGACCAGGGGACGATCGAAATAGACCTCGGCGGCGTTGTCCGCCAGGAAAAGGACCACCCGCGACCTCTCAAGGCGCCTGGCCAGAAGGTCCCTTTCGTCCCGGGCGAAGCGCAGTCCGCCCTTGATGTCATGGCGCACCGCAGCCAGGTCCCGGAAGAAGTCGACGGCGTTGCCCAGGGCCGACAGGGTAATCAACCCCGCAAGCCCGCCGCCGCAAAGCGGTGTCACCTCGTTCACCAGGCCGGCGGCCATCGCCATTTCCCGCCGCTTGACCGCCGCGAAGGGATCGGCGTTGCCGGAGATCTCCCTTACCGCGCGTTGGGCGGCCGCGGCCACCCGCACGGGGATGGGGCGGCGCGGAAACTCCCGGTCCAAGACGGCCATGCCCGCCGCCGCAGCCTTTCGCATCAAATCGGGGTCGGCCGTGGCCAGTTCGGCGGTCTTCCGAATGAGGCCCTCAAGGCAGCGGTAACATTCCTCAACAACACGCAATAGACCTGTTTTCCCCCCTACAGCCTTCCGCCCAGGTCGACAACGGTCACCCCAAGGCCCCCTTCGTCCTGGTCGCCGAGGCGAAAGGAAGACACACGCGGCTCGTCTTTGAGCCATTCCTGGACGGCCGCCCGCAGGGCGCCCGTCCCCTTGCCGTGAATGAGGTGAACCCTTGTCACACCGGCCAGGACGGCATCGTCAAGGTATTTTTCGATCTCCGCCAGCGCCTCTTCGACGCGCTTGCCGCGGAGGTCCAATTCCCTTTTGAAATCCCGCGATTTCTGCAGGGCGAAGCCGGTGCCCGCCGTCCGTTCCCGCCTGGCCTGGGGCGCCCGGGAGGCCCGCAGTTCGGTCAGGGGAACCGTTACCTTGACCGCGCCGACCTGCACCAGGACCTCGTCCCCTTCCCGCGCGGTGCCGATCACCTGGCCGAACTGGCCGTAGCGCGGCAGGTACACCCCATCCCCCGCGGTGACGGCCGCCGGGGCTTCCCCGGCGTCAGGCACCGGGACCGGCGGCGGCGCCAGGTCGTGCAGGGCCTCGATACGCTCCCGCGCCTCCTGGATGGCCATCTCCCGTTCCCTGGCGGTGGCGGCCTTGACCCGCTCGCGCAGCTCCCGGATCACCCCTTCCCCCTCCAGGCGGATGGCGCGCAGGGCCTCCCGGGCTTCCACCGCGGCCCGCTCCAGGACGGCCTTCTTCTTACCCAGCAGTTCGTCCAGCTCCTGCCTTCGCCGGGCGGCGTCCGCTGCGGCCTGCTCCCGGAGCCTTTCCGCTTCCATGCGCGCCTGTTCCGTTTCCCGCTGCTGCCGCTCCAGGTCGGCCAGGAGTTCTTCGGCCCGCTGCTGGTCCGCGGTCAGGAAGTCCCGCGCGCGAGCGACGACCCGTTCCGGCAGTCCCAGCCGCCGGGCGATTTCAAAGGCGTTCGAGCGGCCGGGACGGCCGATGATCAGGCGATAGGTGGGCTCCAGAGTCACGGCGTCGAACTCCACGCTGGCGTTGGCCACCCGTTCGCGGGTCGCCGCGAACTGTTTCAGCTCCCCGAGGTGGGTGGTGGCGATCGTTCGCGCCCCGGAGGATTGCAGGCTCTCCAGGATCGACTGGGCGAGAGCGGCGCCCTCAACGGGATCGGTACCGGTGCCCAGTTCATCGATCAGGACAAGCGAACCCGATCCGGCCTCGGCAAGGATGTGCACTATGTTGGCCATGTGCGACGAGAAGGTGCTCAGGGCGTTTTCGATGCTCTGCTCGTCGCCGATATCGGCGAAAACCCGGTCGAAAAGGCCCACGCGGCACTCCTCCGCCGGGACGTGGAGCCCCGCCTGAGCCATCAGGACCAGCACACCGACGGTCTTGAGGGCTACGGTTTTGCCCCCGGTGTTCGGCCCGGTGACCACGAGAGTATCGAAGTCGGTTCCCAGGTGCCCGTCGATCGGCACGGCCCGCCCCGGGATCAGGGGATGGCGGGCACGGCGAAAGGCAAGGTGAGCACCCTCGCCGATTTCCGGGGCGACGGCGTCCAGTTCCTCCGCCCAGCGGGCCTTCGCCAGCACAAAATCCAGGTGGCCCAGGACGTCCATCGCCAGGGCCAGGTCCGGGACAACATCCGTCACCCGCCGCGTGAGATCGTCGAGGATGCGCTGTACCTCCCGTTTCTCGGCGGCCTCCAGCCGGCGGATCTCGTTGTTCTTCTCAACGGCGGCCATCGGCTCGATGAAAAGGGTGGCCCCGCTGGCCGACTGGTCGTGGATCAGCCCCGGGACCTGACCCCGGTATTCCACCTTCACCGGCAGGACATAGCGCCCCTCGCGCATAGTGACGATGGGCTCCTGCAGGTATTTCAGAAGCGACGGCGAGCGGATCGCCCGGTCCAAATACTCCTTGACCGCCAGGCGCGCCTGCTGCAGGCGGCGCCTGAGGTCCGCCAGGGGGGGAGACGCGGGGTCGGCCACCTCGCCCCCGGGCAGGATGGCGGCCGCGATCCGCCGCTCCAGATCGGGCGCCGGAACGAGGGTCGATGCCCGCGAGGCCAGGCGGGGGTACGCGGCGGTCCGCCGGGCGAAGAATTCCTTTACGCGCCGTACCGCCCCCAGGGTGGCCCCGATTTCGAAAAGCGACGGCCCGTCAAGGGTCCCTCCACGCTCCGCACGCTGCAGGTGGCTGCGCAGGTCGAACCAGCCGCCGAGGTCGGCCGTCGGGTCCAGGCGCAGGATCTCCCGGCCTTCAGATGTTTCCGCCTGCCACCGGCGGATCAGTTCCCGGTCGGCCGAGGGCAAAAGGGCGAGCGCCGCCTCCCGGCCAAGCGGCGAAGAAGCGTGGCGGGCAAGGCGGGCCAACAGGCGGTCAAATTCCAGGCGTTCCAGGGTTCGCGCCGTGGCAACGGCAGACAAATCACAGCACCCCGCGGAAATAATGTCCTTTCGTCAGGCCCCCCGGGCTGAGCGCGGCCAGGTCCGAGCGTACCGCTTCGGGAACCTCGTATGCTCCGGGCCGCTCGGCCAGGTCGTCCAGCACCCGGCGGTATATGGCGGTCATCCGTTCAAGGCCTTGCGGCTCCTTGAGCCGCCCGTCAAGGCGCAGGCGCGCCAGCCCTGCGCGCGCCAGGACCGGGACCAGGTCCACCACGCAAAGGTCCCGCGAATTAAAAATGTGCATGCGGCAGGCGGCATCCACGGCCACAGGGAAAGAGATCCCGATCCTGTCCCGGAGCCTGAACCGTCCCCGCCGGCAAGGCCGTGTGCAGGGCATCCCCGGACAGGTGCCTCCGGCGGCGCCGATCACGCAATACCGGGAGACCATCAGGGGCACCGAACCGTGGACGAGGACCTCGAGCGGCAGGGGCGCCGCGGCCGCCGCGGCCGTTACCTGGGCAAGGGTCATCTCCGGTGAAAGGCAGGCCCCCTGCAGGCCCTGCCGTGCCAGGAGGTTCAGGGCGGCGCCGTTAAAGGCGTTCAGGGGATAGTCCGCCCAGACCGGAAGCCCGGCCGCGGCCAACTCCATGGCCAGCCCCAGGTTGCCGGCCAGGATGCCGTCGTACGGGCCGTCCGCCCCCCGCGCCAGGCGGCGGTACCGTTCCGCCTCGGCCTCCCGCACGATACGCGGGATCCAGTAGTAAAGCCTTGCGCCATACGCCGAGCAGAGGCGCCGCGCCTCGGCCAGCCCGCGTTCGCCGACCGTCCCCGGAGCGTCGAACGCCTCCCCCGGAAAGTATATGATATCGGCCCCGCCCCGTAAAGCAGCCTCAACGGCGGCCGGGGCGCTCATCGCGACGGCCAGCAGGGGGCGGCCCGGCGGGCCTTCCGCCGGAGAGCCCCGGCCGTCCTTGCCCGGCTGTGCCGGCACAGGGGGCCCTGAGATCCGTGGGAGATATTCTCCCAGGCGGCGGTCGAATTCCTCCGGTGGGAGAGCCTTTCGCGGGCGGCGGGCGGCGACCCGGCGGGCTTCAAGCTCCTCAAGGGCCGCACGGCGTACCGCGTTGACCTCGCTCCGGGGGACCATGGCCCGGCCGTCCAACTCGGCGTCCAGGCGGGCCAGGACAAACGGCGTATTCCCCAGGCGGTCCAACTGCCCGGCCAGGTCGTCCCGGGAAGCGGGATGCCGTTCGGCTTCGGGGAGAGGTGACGCCCCTGAAGCCTCAACGATGTGCCCCCGGCCGTCGGCCAGAGTCAGGTGAAGCGGTTCCCCGGTCACCGCCCGCACGGCGGCCGTAATGGGGATCTTTACGTGCTCCCGCGGGGAGGTGAACGACTCCCGGGCGCGGCGCAGCTGGGCGGCGTCCCACGTCTTGAAGACGCGGTCGCCCGGCCGGATGCGGCCCTTTACCGGCAGGGCAACGACATCCCCGGCGCCGGCCCCTTCCACCTCCCGCCCGTTGCATACCAGGCGGTGCACCTCGGTTGAGACCCTTCCCCCGACCGTAACCCAGAAGTCCACCCCGTCCCCGATGTGCAGGTCCCCCTCCAGGGCGACCTCGGCCGCCCCAGACCGGGCGTCGTAGCGCCGTACCCGCCCGACGGGCAGGCCGCGGTTGTTCGGCTGTTTGAAGTTGACCAGTTCTCTCCCGGGAGAGTCGAAGTAGTAGCCCGTGGTAAAGCGCCGGTTGAAGATCTGCGCCAGGTCGCGCTCCTCCTCGGGCCTAACGTAAAATGAGCCGCCGAGCGCCCGGTCCAGCAGGCGCCGGTAGATCCCCACGACGGTGGCCACGTATTCGGGGCGGCGCAGCCGCCCTTCGATCTTGAAGGCGTCGATTCCGGCGGCGATGAGTTCGGGCAGGCGGCCGGACAGGTTCAGGTCACGCGTGCTCAACAGGTAGCCCTCGGCGGCCGGCTCCCCGCCGTCCCCGCCCAGCAGCTGATAGGGCAGCCGGCACGGCTGGGCGCAGCGCCCGCGGTTGCCGCTGCGGCCGCCGATGAAGCTCGACATCAGGCACTGGCCGGAGTAGCAGACGCAGAGCGCGCCGTGGACGAAGGTCTCGACCTCGAGGCCGCTCTCTTCTTTCAAGTTTCTTATCTCGTCGAGGCTCAGTTCGCGGGCCAGCACCACGCGGGTGAAGCCGAGGTCTTTGAGGAACCGCATCGCGGAAAGGTTGTGGACCGTCATCTGCGTGCTGGCGTGCAGGGGCAGGTCCGGCAGGAGATCACGGGCCAGACGGGCCAGGCCCAGGTCCTGGACGATGACGCCGTCCGCCCCGGCCTGGTACAGGAAATGCAGGAGCCGGGCCGCCTCGATGAGTTCCGTGTCGGCGAGGAGGATGTTTACGGTGACGTAGACGTTGACGTCGCGGACGTGGGCGTAGTCGATGGCGCGGGCCAGTTCGCCGGCGTCGAAGTTGGCGGCTGAGGCCCGGGCATTGAAGGAGCGGGCCCCGAGGTAGACGGCGTCGGCGCCGTTCTGCACCGCGGCGACCAGCGCCTCCCAGGACCCGGCCGGGGCCAGGAGTTCCGGATGGCGAACCTGCTTAGCGTTGTCCATTATCCGATAACCTCAACACTTGTAAACTCGGCCGGAAGGGAGCGGGTTGGGGGTCTTCACCCAGACCCCCAACCCGTTTATGCCCCCGGACCAAGGTTTTACTGAGGATGGATCGTGTCCACCTCTCAAGCTCTACACTTCTGTGGCCGCCCGGCGGTCGACGCGGATCAGGCCGGCGGCCGGGATAACCTTCACGCCCCGTGCTTCCAGCTCATCAAGGAGCAGGTTCATCCCCAGCGAGTCGCTGGCCATGTGGCCGGCGATGATGACGTTGACGTGGTTCTTTTCGGCCTCTTTACGGTGCTTCTCGCCCATATGCATCACGACCAGCGTGCCGACCCCGGCCGCCGCCAGCTTGCTGTACGCATCCTCCGACCCGCTCGTGCCGCCGGTCATGTCAACGAAGATCTTGCCGGCCCGCCGTTCGGGCGAACCGACGATCAGTGTCGGACCGGCGTTCAAACGCGCGGCCTCCGCGTATTCGGGCAGCTCGCGCAGGCGCTTGATCACGTCCCCCAGCGTCGGCGGCTGCCTTTCCTCGAGGTACCGCTGGAGAAAACCCGTCACTATATTGTCGGCCACGGTGTGCGTGCACATCAGCGGGATGTCCAGGAGCCGGGCGGCATCCACGGCCCGGTTGTGGTTCAAAGGCAGAAGGCCGCGCTTCACCTCGCTGATCCGGGAGGACAGGATCCCCTCGGCGACGTTGATCGGCACCCCGAAAGCCGCCAGCACGTCCTCCTGCAGGTGCATGACCTCGTGCAGGCCTGCCAGGGCCTTGCCTTCGGGATGATGGGCGATGACCAGGTCCACGGCCTCCCCCCGCTCCCGCAGGCGGTCGGCGAGCAGGACCTCCCCCGCTTCCATATCGATGCCCACCAGGCAGCCTCGGACCTCACGCTCCGGGTCGCCATATAGAAGGCGCGTGTCGGGATAGGGGTTGGTGAGGCGCTCCTCGTCGTAGAACGGCCGATCCTCATCCTTCAGTTCCGACGCCCGCTCCCGCTCGCGCGCCAGGAGGCGCTCCACCTCCGCCGCTCCGCGCGGGTCATTCTCGATTCCCAGGCGAATGGCCAGGCTGAAGATCTCACCGACTTTCAAAAAACCCGGACCTCCTATCTCACTCTTTTGCTTAGTTTGCTTCCGGATGCTCGTTGTTTCTTAGAAAAGAATATCTTCCCTACCTTGGGCGGGACTCCACCCATTCAGCCCCCTGGCCACCCTATCATGTCTCGCAGGGTCAATGCCCCGACATTCCTTCGTTCTACCTAATGGGGGCTGGGTGGGGCGTGCTGTACTTTGTTGCAGGGTCTATGCCCGAATGGAGGGATACAGCTTCCCCCACCCAAGACGGGAACTTTAATATCGCTAATATCGCTCCTAGGCCGCGTTGAGCGCCAGTTGTTGCCGGCGGTAGCTGCCCAGAACGCGACAAGCATCGTAGTGGCGCTTTTCCTTGCCCAGCGTGTATAGCACCCGCAAGAGTTTGAGCGCGACAGCCACCAGAGCCTGCTTACGCTGTAGCCGGTTTACCGGCCGGGTGAGGAAGTGCTGGTACAGCGCCTTGAATTCCCGATTCTTGGACACCAGGATCAGCGCCGCCTGGTACAGCAGGCTGCGCAGCACAGGCCGACCACGTTTGGAAATCCTTGTTTGGCCCGTTCGCTGGCCTGAGCTGTTCTCGGTCAGGTTATAACCCGCCAGCTTCTGAATTTGCTTCCAGTGCTCGTAGCGTCCAAGGTCGCCCACTTCGCCCAAGAAGGACGCGGCGGTGACCACGCCGACGCCGGGAATGCTCAGAAGGTACGGAGCAAGACCGGTTTGCTCCAGGGCCTGCTTCATGGCCGCTTCGGTCTGCTCCATTTGCTCGTGCCAAAACGCGATTTCCGCCAAGCAGGAACGTAGCTTCAGCCGGGCGCCTTGCAGCCCGCTTTGTACGCCGATCGACCGGGCCGCTGCGGCAAGCAGGCTGGCCGCCCGCTTCTCCCCAACCCGCTGCCGGGTCGCCAGTTTCAATGCGGCAGCCAAGTCTTGTTGGGACCAGGCCTGCACATCTACAGGAAATGGACAGTGCTGCAGCACGTACTGAGCGGCCTTGCCCAAGGGATCGGCAAACACTTCGGTGAACTCCGGGAAATGCTCGTCGAGGATGGCCTGTAGACCGTTCAGCGCTGCATTGAGCTTCTGCCGCTGCTGCTGCCGGGTCACGGTCAGCACCCGGAGTTCGGCGTACATGCCTTCCGGTAAATAGCAACGCAAAAACCGCCCCTCTTGCACTAACTCCGCGATCACTCCGGCGTCCTTACGGTCATTCTTGGTGGGGGAGTTGTCGCTCAACTCCTTGCTGGACTTGACATGAAACGGGTTGGTTAACACTATGTGAAACCCCGCCTGCTGCAAATAGTGGGCCAGCGGCTTCCAGTAGTGGCCGGACGGCTCCATCCCCACCACGACGCGATGGGGAGCAATCTGCGGATGGAACCGTTGAAT
>JASEER010000013.1 GCA_030019475.1 Thermoanaerobacterales bacterium
ACCAGACCAACCTCCTGGCCTTAAACGCCGCGATCGAGGCCGCCCGCGCCGGGGAACAGGGCCGGGGCTTCGCCGTCGTCGCCGAGGAGGTGCGCAAGCTGGCCGAGCAGTCGGCCAACGCCGCCAAGGAGATTTACGAGTTGATCACCACGGTCCAGAGCGAATCCAAGAAGGCCGTGGAGGTCATGGCCGCCGGGGCGGCGGAGGTCACCGCCGGAGGCAAGGTGATCAACGAGGTCGGGGCCAATATCAAGGCCATTACCGCCGCCATCGAAGATCTTGCCCGCCAGGTGCAGGAGGTGGCGGCAGCCGCCGAGCAGATGTCGGCCGGCGTCCAGAATGTCGCCGGGACGACCGAGGAGCAGACGGCGGCCATGGAGGAGGTCTCGGCCGCCACCGAAGGGTTGACTACCCTGGCGGGTGAGCTGGACAAATTAGCCAAGATGTTCCGGATTTAGCGTCGTACGGAAACAAAAAGGCGCCGCCGTCCGGCACACCAACCGGTGCGCCCGATCCGGCGGCGCCTCGCTTATATGCGGTTCAGTCGAACAGCTTGGACACCGAGAGGTCCTCGTGCACCCTGATGACGGCCTCGCCCAGGAGGGGGGCCACGGAGAGGATCTTCAGCTTGCCGATCATCTTCTCCGGCGGGACGGCGATGGTGTTGGTGGCGATGATCTCCTTGATCACCGACTCCTGCAGGCGCTGGCAGGCCGGGCCGGAAAGGACCGGGTGGGTGCAGGCCACATAGACCTCCGTCGCGCCGATCTCGAGCAGGGCGGCGGCGCCCTTGGTGATCGTCCCCGCCGTGTCGATGATGTCGTCGATCAGGACGGCGGTCTTGCCCTCCACCGGACCTATGACGTTGGTCACCTCGGCCACGTTCGGCTCGGGGCGGCGCTTGTCGATGATGGCCAGGGGGGCGGAGATACGCTCGGCGATGTCACGCGCCCGCGTCACCCCGCCCACGTCGGGCGAGACGACGACGATGTTCTCCAGGTGGCCGCGCTTGATATACTCGGCCAGGATGGGGCCGGCGGGCAGGTGGTCGACGGGGATGTCGAAGAAGCCCTGGATCTGCCCGGCGTGCAGGTCCATGGTGATCACCCGGCGGGCGCCGGCGGCGGTGAGGAGGTTGGCCACCAGCTTGGCCGTGATCGGCTCCCGCGCCCGGGTCTTGCGGTCCTGGCGGGCGTAACCGTAGTACGGCATCACCGCCGTGATCCGCCGCGCCGAGGCGCGGCGCAGGGCGTCGATCATAATCAGGAGTTCCATCAGGTGCTCGTTGCCGGGCTGGCTGGTGGGCTGGATGACGAAGACGTCCGCGCCCCGCACGTTTTCCTCGATCCGCACCTGCACCTCTCCGTCGGAGAAGTGGGTCACCGAACTGGACCCGAGGGGCACCCCCAGGTAGTCGCAGATTTCGCTGGCCAGCGCCGGGTTGGCGTTGCCGGTAAAGATCTTTAACTTCTTGTAGCGGGAAAACATCGCGCCGGAATCCCCTCCGTCTCCGTCCTTTTGCTGAACCTTGCCGCCGTTACGCATCTTTTTTCCGGGCGGCCCAGCCCTCAATGTTCTTTTGCCGCCCGCGGGCCACGCCCAGGGCACCGGGCGGGACGTCCTGGGTGATGGTCGAACCCGCCCCTATGTAGGCCCCGCGGCCCACCTTGACCGGGGCCACGAGGTTCGCATTGCTGCCGATAAAGGCGCCGTCCTCGATGACGGTGGTCGACTTCTTCCGGCCGTCGTAGTTGCAGGTGATCGTTCCCGCCCCGACGTTCACGCCGGAACCGATCAGGGCGTCGCCGATATAGCTCAGATGAGGGATCTTCGACCCCTCGCCGACGACGGACTTCTTCATCTCCACGAAGTCCCCGATCCGCGCCCGCGCTCCGATCCTGTTCCCCGGGCGCAGGTAGGCGAAGGGGCCGACCGTCGTTCCGTCCCCGACCTCCGACTCCAGGGCGATGCTGTTCTGGAAGGTGACCCCGTCACCCAGCCGGCAGTCCACCAGGCGCGCCTGGGGGCCGATTATACAGTCGCGGCCGATGGCGGTCTCCCCCTCGATGATCGTGAAGGGGTAGATGACCGTGTCCGGGGCGATGCTGACCGCGGCGTCGACAAAGGTCGTCGCCGGGTCGATGACCGTCACCCCGTCGAGCATCAGCCTCTCAACAATCCGCCGGCGAAGGATCTGCTCGGCCCGCGCGAGCTGGACGCGGTCGTTGATGCCCATCACGGCGGTCGGATCGGCCGCCACCCAGGAGGCGACAGGCCGCTCCTCGCGCACGTAAAGGCTGACGATATCAGTCAGGTAGTATTCCCCCTGGCGGTTCTCCCGCCCGATCCGCCGCAGGGCGTCGAAAAGGCCCTCGGCGGCGAAGCAATACACACCGGTATTTATCTCGTCCACGGCCAGTTCCGCCGGGGAAGCGTCCTTTTGCTCCACGATGCGGCGCACCAGCCCGTCCTCGCCGCGGAGGACCCGCCCGTAACCGGTCGGGTCCTCCATCCTGGTCGTCAGGACCGTGGCCGTCACTCCCGCCTCACGGTGGTAGGCCACCAGGTCGGCCAGGGTGCGCCCGCGTAGAAGGGGCGTGTCGCCGCAGACGACGAGGACCTCGGCCTTTTCTCCCGCCAGTCTCTCCTCGGCCTGGAGAAGGGCGTGCGCCGTGCCGAGCTGCTCCTCCTGGCAGACCACCTCCGCGCGCGTTCCCACGGCGGCACGGACGGCATCCAGACCGAACCCGGCGACGACCACCACCCTGTCGGCCCCGGCGCTTTCGACGGCGTCCAGGACATAGGCCAGCATCGGCCTTCCGGCCACCCGGTGCAGAACCTTGGGATAGCGGGACTTCATCCGCGTCCCCTTCCCCGCGGCCAGGACCACCGCCGCCAAAGAAGCCATCCGCCGTCCTCCTCATCGTGAAGATTTGAACGTGCCCCGTTTAGCCATTATTCCACAAACCAAGCCGATTTCCTTGTCTGAATTTCCTGTTTCCCGTCGGCAGGCGGACAACGAATTTCGGCGAAAATAACAAAAAGGAATGACTGTGTAAACGTCATTTGAAAGCAGGGGGTATCGTGAACCTTAACTACCTGGAGACCTTTGTCGCGGTAGCCAATTACCAGAGTTTCACCCTTGCCGCGCGAGCCTTGAACCTTACCCAGCCGGCGGTCTCCAAGCATATCGCCCTCCTGGAAGCCGCCTACGGGGTACGGCTTATAAACCGATCCAGCCGCCGGGTGAAGCTGACGGAGGCCGGGCAGGCGCTCCACCGCTATGCGGTCGAAATCCTGGACCTCATGGCCCGCGCCGCCCGGGACGTCTCCTCGTTCAGCGAAACGGTCAAGGGACACCTGCACATCGGGGCCAGCACCATCCCGGGGCAGTACGTACTGCCCGAGATCCTGAAGGAATTCGGCCGCCGCTACCCCGCGGTGACCATCCACCTGGACATCACCAACACGGGTTCCGTCGTGCAGCAGCTGCTCCAGGAGACGGTCCAGGTCGGGGCGGTCGGGGCGCCGGTGGACCACCCGCGCATCGCGGCCCTGCCCTTTGCCGCCGACGAACTGGTCCTGATCCTCCCGGCCGACCACCCCCTGGCCGCCATGGGCGAGATCCCCGCGGAGCGCCTGGCCGGCGAACGGGTGCTCTGGCGGGAGCCTCGTTCGGGCACCCGGCACGAGGTGGAACACCTGCTCGCCGAAGCGGGGATCGACCCCGCGTCCTTCACCCGAGGCGGAGAGTTCGGGAGCACGGAGGCCATCATCGCCGCCGTGGAGGCGGGCCTGGGGGTGTCCTTCGTTTCGCGCTGGGCGGCCGAGAAGGCCCTGCGCGGCGGCAAGGCGGTCATGACAGCCATCGCCGGCACCCCCCTGCGGCGCCGGCTGTACCTGATCTACCTGCGGGACCGCGTCCTCTCCCCGGCGACCCAGGCCTTCCTGAACGTCGCCACCGGGAAATAAGGAGGCCCGGAACACTAAAGCGCCCGGGCCTCCTTACAAACCGTTTGCCTGGCGGTTCCAGCTTCTCTAGCTGCAGCTTCCCTTGTCGCCGCAGCCCGAGCAGCCGCCCGTGTCGTTGGGGTTCTTGATCGTAAAACCGGCGCCACGCCAGGACTTGACGTAGTCAACGACGCAGCCCTGCAGGTACCGGGCGGCGTCCTTGTCGATCACGAACTTGAGGTCCTTGACCTCGACCACGGTGTCCCCTTCGTTCACTGACTCATCCAGAGCCATGCCGTAACTGGGACCCCCTCACCCCACGCCGCCGATGTAGACGCGGATCATGGAGTCGGTCTTGTTGTTGCTGGCCAGAACCTCCTTGAGCTTCTCCTGCGCCTGGTCCGTTACCGTAAGCATTGACTTTTTCACCTCGCTCCGCCTTATAGATATTATTAATGTTTCTGCTGTGTCTTAATACTCACAGGGGTATTCTATTCCCGAGCGACCCGTCTGTCAACACCATTGCAGAAGCTGTTGACGGCCACCGGCGAACGGCTTATGCTATGGTTGATACCTACTGGGGTATGAAGGAGGCATTTCCACCAAGTGAACCCGCCCTTGAACCCCGAAGCAAGCACGCGCATCATCAACCGCCTCAAGCGCATCGAAGGCCAGGCCCGCGGCATCCAGCGCATGATCACCGAGGGCCAGGACTGCAAGCTGGTCATTGACCAACTCAACGCCCTGCACGCCGCAGTCCAGAACGCCACCAAGGCGCTGGTCGGGGAGTACCTCGACTGCTGCCTGGCCGCGGAACTGGAGAAGGGCGGTGACTGCCGCCAGGCCCTGAAGCGGGCGATGGAACTCTTTCTCTGCACCCGTACGTGATCTTAACGGCCGAGTATTTCCCTCGCCAGTTCCAGGTCGCCGGGCTTGTCGACGTCGACCGCGATTTCCGGGAACGGCGTAACCACCGCACAACCGCTGATGCCGACCAGGGCGGTCACCTTGCGCTCGGCGTCCTGCAGGGTCAGCCGGCCGGCCGCAAAGCGCAGAAGAAAGCCTAAACCAACGACCCCCGCCAGCTTGAGCGGCTTTTTACGGTAGGCGGCGAACTCTTCGCCCCGGGCACGGCAGCGGGCGAAGGCCGCCGGGCGGAAGAGGGCGATGTTGCCCCCTGTAAAACGCCCGTCGCGCAGCCGTACGTAGGTCCGTTTAACGTTCGGGTAGCGCGCGCTCACCACCTTCTCCTCGGCCACCGGGTAGTATATGTCGGCCGTACGGTCGCCACAGCGGGCCAGGAAGTCCTCCACCGCCTCAGGGGTCAGGAGGGGAACGTCCGCGGTCGCCACCAGGACCTGCGGGGCCCCGGGAAAGGCGGCCAGGCCCCGGGCCAGGTTTTCCATCAGGCTGTCGCCCGCCGGGATACGCATAATCCGCTCGTCGGGGGGCAGGACGGGGTGGACCTCGGGCGGCGCGACCACGGCCAGGCGCCCCACCTCGCGCACGGCGAGGAGCACGCGGGCCACTGCGGTCACCATCGGCACTCCGCCGACCGGGATCAGGGCTTCCCAGGCCGCCGCATCAACCTCCCGCAGCGGTCCGCTGTTGGGGCTGCCGGCCAGAAGGACGGCCTCTATCACCGGTCGTTGCGCCTCTTTTCTTCCTCCATTGCCAAGAGCAGGCTGTTTTCAGCGTTTTCGATATGTTGCTCCGCCAGGGATCTGGCCAATTCAATCTGCCGCTCGCTGATCGCCTCGGCGATGGCCTGGTGCTCCAGCAATGCCTCTTTGGTCCGGCCCGGGAGCGAGAGGGTGGTCATGCGAAAACGCTGGATCTGCTCGCCGAGGTTCGTTACTATCTGGGAAAGCCGCTCATTGCGGCTCGCATGGTAAATCATGTTATGGAACTCAGTGTCCCAGGCCACGACGGCGTTGATGTCCGGAGACTGGTCGTCGAAGGGTTGTACGACGGCACGCTGCAGGGCCTCGATCTCGTCCTCGGTGATCCGCTCGGCGGCCAGCCCCGCCGCCAGGGCCTCCAGGGCCGCCCGCACCTCGAAGACGTCGGTGATGTCCTTATCGGTGATCCCGGCGACGTAGGCCCCCTTCCGGGGTACCATGACGACGAACCCCTCAAGCTCCAGCTTGCGGATGGCCTCCCTCACCGGAGTGCGGCTGACCCCCAGCTCCTCGGCCAGGGCCAGCTCCATAAGGCGCTCGCCGGGGCGCAGGCGCCCCATGATGATGGCCTCGCGCAGGGACTCGAAGACCACCTCGCGCAACGGCTTGTAACTGTCGAGCTTTACCGGAAGGAGCCTCCTGGGTTCATCCATCGGCCGCACTTTCTCCCTTCGACGGTTTCAAACATCATTGTAAACGTTCGCCCTTATCAATGGCAATAAATTTATCCTTTCATATCGTTTCCGTAACCCAAACGGTCAAATCGGGGTCTGGAAAGGCCTCGGCGGCCCCTGCAGCCTGATCCCTGGATGGGAAGAGGCCGAAGAGCGTGGGCCCGCTGCCGGCCATCAGGGCCCCCGCCGCGCCCGCCGCCAGCAGCCGCTCCTTGAGGCGGCTCAAGACGGGATACATCGCCAGGGTCACCTTCTCCAGGTCATTGTACAGAAGCCCCGGAACCAGATCGGCACGGCCGGCGCGCAGGGCCTCGACCAGCGGGCCGGCGCCCGGCCCCGGCGGGAAATCCTGCTCGTCGTAGCCGGCGTAGACCGCGGCGGTGGAAACGCCGAACGGCGGCTTGACGAGGAGCACCCCGAGAGCACCGGGGGAGGGCAGGCTCTCCAGGACCTCGCCCCGGCCCCGGGCCAGGGCGGTACCGCCGAAGAGGGCAAAGGGCACGTCGGAGCCGATGCACGCCGCCAGTTCCATCAGCCGGGAAAGGGGCCAGCCGAGGCCCCACATCCCGTTCAGCGCCGCGAGCGCGGCGGCCGCGTCGGCAGAGCCGCCTCCCAGCCCGGCGCTGGAGGGGACCAGTTTGCGCAGGCAGATGCGCACCGCCGGCTTTATCCCGGCGGCTTCGGCGAGCGTCGCCGCCGCCCGCAAGACGAGGTTGCGCTCGTCGGCGGGCACGTCCGGGTCGCCTTCGACCGCCAGGGAGATCCCCGGCGCAGCCGGTGAAAAGGCCAGTTCGTCGTGCATGGCCAGCTGCTGCATGACGCTCTCCAGTTCGTGATAGCCGTCAGGACGCCGCCCGACGACCGACAGGAAAAGGTTGACCTTCGCGTGCGCCCGGACGGTGACTGCCCCGTCTTTCGCCATCGGTCCTTCCTCCCCTTCGCCCCCGACATCCGAAGACTGACCACTGACAACTTATTTTAGCACCCGTCATATGGAATCCTGCCCCGCCGTACAATTTTGGGAGGGAAGGAGAAACGGTTGATGGAGCTTTACGCCAGTCTGCTAGCCGGCATCGGAACACTGGCCGGGGCGGCCCTGGGCCTCGCCGGGCCGGGGCGGCGCCTGCTCGCCGCCTTCCTGGGGCTCGCCTCGGCGGTCATGCTGGCGGTGGTTGCCGGAGAACTGATCCCGACGGCCCTGGATTTCGGCGGGACAGCGACCGCCGCCGTCGGCCTGCTCGGGGGCGTCGCGGCCGTCGCCGCCCTTGACGTCCGCCTGTCGGCCGTCCTCGGTCCGTCCCATACCGGCTACGTCAAGATGGGGGTCCTGGCGCTCCTGGGCATCGCCCTGCACGACCTTCCCGAGGGCTTGGCCATCGCCGCCGGATTCGCCGCCACCCCCCGGGTGGGCTTTCTCACCGCCGTTATGATCGGGTTGCACAACGTCCCCGAGGGGATGGCCACCGCCGCCCCGCTGCGCGCCGGCGGGGTGCGCCCGGCGCGGATCCTCCTGGTCAACGCCCTCCTGAGCCTGGTGACCCCCCTCGGCACCTATATCGGGCTCTTCATCACCACCACCGCCCTGTCCATCTGCCTGCTCTCGGCGGCGGCGGCCGGCGCCATGCTCTATGTCGTTCTGTTCGGGCTGCTGCCCCGCTCCCTCTACGAGAACGCGCCGGCATCCCTCGCCGGGGCCCTCCTCGGCGCGGTCATTTTCGGCGGGCTCCTCTCATTTCTTTAGAAGCAGGAAAGCGCCGCCGGCCATCAGCAGCGTGCCCAGGACACGGCACCAGTTGAAGGGGATCTTCGAAAGCCCGAACCACCCCAGGTGGTCGATAAGGGCCGCCGTGAACACCTGGCCGATGATGATCGCCGTCGTGGCCGGCGCGACCCCGACTTTCGGTATGCTCCGCATAACCCCGTATAGGATTATGACCCCCAGAATCCCGCCCGCATAGGGATACCAGGAGGCATCCGGCAGCCTGACCAGCGACCCTTCGCCCAGGCGGAAGGCAAAGAGCAGGACCGCGACCGCGACCAGCCCCACCACGTGCACGACAAACGTGGCCTCTAACAGCCCGATGATCTTCGCCGCCCCGGAGTTGATGGCCCCCTGGAAGGCCATGGTCACGCCGGCCAGGCAGGCGATCACCAGTGCGAGGAGATAAGCGCTCACCGGATAACTCCCTTCCCGCGACTTTACAGGATGAAAAGCCCCGGGTCTATTTTCCGCCCGGTGAGCGCAACGTATCCCTTACTTCCTCCCGAAATCCCAGCGGAGGGGCTCCCGCCGCGCCGCCGGCCGCGGGGCGGGCCGTTCCGCGGGCCGTTCCTTCTCCTCGCCGGTCGGCGCCTCCCCGGCGCATTCACCGGGCCGCGCCGGTTCCGGCGCCGGCTCTCCCCCCCCGCCCGAGGGCGCCCCGCCCTGCTGCTTCAACAGGCCCGCCACCGTGGAAATCAGGGCCGGCAGGTTCGCGTCGCGGCCCAGCAGCCCCGCCAGGGGCGCCGCGGCGCCGGCGCCTTCCGTTCCCTTGCCCCGCGCCGCCAGCAACTGCCCGAGGGCCGCCAGGGGTTCCGCGTTCCCGCCCGCCGCGGGCGAGGCGTGCACTTCGCCACCGGAATCCATCCGTTTCTGCAAAAGGTTCATCGCCATCGTCACGTTCAGCAGCCCCAGAAACAGCAGCAGGTCATCCCGGTTGAGGGCGTTCTTGGCCTGGAAATCCAGCAGACTTTGCAGGATGCCCCGGATCTCGCTCAAGCCTTCTCTGGCCACCCCTTCACCCCCGGTCTCTTCTATGGCATCTCCGGGACTTTAAAGCCCAGAATGTGCTCCAGTTCATCCTTGGCGCGCAGCCTCGCCAGGGCCATCGCCTCGTCGAAGCAGGAAGCCAGGGCGGCCTCCAGTTGGGCGACGTTTGCCGGCTGAAAGGGACCCAGGCGCACCTTGAGGACTTTCTGCAGCCCGTTCACCGTGACCTGCGCGTACTCGTTGCCGGCCTCAACCACGATGTCGGCCAGGGCCTTCTTCACCGTCTCCAGGTTGCCGAACAGGCCGCCTAAACCACCCAGCATATTGAACCCCCCGCAAACAAGATACGTTAGTATATTCAGCCGCCCCGTAATGTGCCCTCCGGCCCGGGCAGTCACCAAAGGCCATCCCTCGACATACCCTGTTAGCAAAAACAGGAAGAAAGGAAAGGGAGGTGAGTGGCCCGGTGGAACGCTATCGCCAGGTGATCCGGGACCACCGCGCGCGCCTATTGCGCCTGCCGAACGTCGTGGGCGTCGGTCTCGGTTACAAGCGTCTCCGCGGCGAGGAAACCAGGGAGCCGGCCATCGTCGTTTTCGTTGCGGAAAAAGTACCGGAGGGCGGGCTGCCGCGGGCCTGGCGTGTTCCGCGGCGGATCAACGGGCTGCCCACGGACGTCGTCTATATCGGGCGGGTGCGCCTGCTGGCCGAGCAGGTCGCGCGCATGCGCCCGGCCCAGCCGGGAGTAAGCATCGGCCACTACCAGATCTCGGCCGGGACCTTCGGCGCCCTGGTTTATGACGCCCGCTCCGGCGCGCCCCTGATCCTTTCCAACAACCACGTCCTGGCCAATCAGTCCAACGGCAGGGACGGCCGTGCCAGGGAGGGCGACCCTATCCTGCAGCCGGGACCCTATGACGGCGGGATCGAGGGCCGGGATACCATTGCCCGTCTCGAACGCTTCGCCCCCCTGCACTACAGCGCGGAGCAGGCCACGTGCCCGGCGGCGGCCCGTTTCGAGAGCGTTGTCAACTCGCTGATCCGTACCTACCGCCCGAGTTACTTCGTGAAGGTTTACAAGGAAATGGCGGTGCCCAATATGATCGACGCCGCCGTCGCCCGTCCGGTGGACGACGGCGCGGTCACGGACGAAATCCTCGGCCTCGGCCGGGTGAAAGGGGTGGCAACCCCGGAGCTGGGGGCCTCGGTACGCAAGAGCGGCCGGACCAGCGGTCTGACCGGCGGCGTCATCACCTATGTCGACGCCACGGTTGCGGTACAGTTGGGCGAGAACCGGTTAGCGGTTTTCGAGGACCAGATCATGATGGGGCCGATGAGTCAGCCCGGCGACAGCGGCTCGTTGATTGTCGACGACCAGATGAGGGCCGTCGGGCTGCTCTTCGCCGGGTCCACGGAAACCACCATCGCCAACCGCATCGACAACGTTACCAGGCTCCTCGGCATCACCTTTGGGGCCCCTAAAGAGGAGGTGTAACCTTGGCCCGGCAATGGACCCGCGAATCCCCTGAACCGGCGGGCAGCAGCCAGATGCCGCAGGTCACGTGGATGATTCTCCTGTTCCTGGCCGTCGCCGCCGCCCGCAGTGAAGCCGACCTCGAAGCCAGACTTGAGTACCTCTCCAAGTTCGCCCTCACTACCAAGGAAGCCGTAGCCGCGGTCCGCAACAGCGCAATGAGCATCCAGTCGCTGGCCACGGCCTCGCAGAAGATACGGGACGTTTTTTAGCGGCACTCCTTTAAAACCGCGGCCGCCGGGGCGCATCGACCCGGCGGCCATAAAAAAAGCTGCCGAAGCAGCTTTTTTTTATTGGCATCCACAAACATTAACCGAGCCCGCCCTGGCAGATCCTGAGGACGGTACCGACCTGCAGGTTGGTCGGGACGATGCCCGGGTTCAGCTCCTGGATCGAGGCCACGGTGGTCCTGAAGCGGGCGGCGATGCTGCCCAGAGTGTCGCCGGGCTGGACCGTGTACGTCACCAGGGTGGTCCCGGGCGGACATACGGTGGGCACCGGAGCCACTTCCTCGGGGCAGAGGAAGAGCGTCGGCTGCACGATGCGGGTGACCTTGACCGTGACCTTCAGCACCACGTCGACCTTGATGTCATGGTCGGAGAGGCTGCACTCCGCGAACTCGACGCTGACATTGACGGTTACGGTGTCGTTTTCCCTGATGTCGTTCTCAAACTGGACGAAGGTCGTGAAGGGGATGGTGGCCTCCACCGCGTGCACCGGCTGGCTCGGCTTGTCGGCGACGTAAATGGCTTTGACATCAATCTCACCGCGGACGATTACCTTGTCGGCCGCCGGCAGGAGTTCGGTCTCCGTGACGCGGGTCTCGATGACTTCGCATTCCAGGGCCTTCTGGGCCGGCGGCTTCTGCGGCGGGATCTCGATGATGTCGCTGATCACGACCTGCGTCATCCGCTGGCCGACCACCAGGTCGCTGCGGATCCTGACCTCCTGGCCGTCCGGGAACTCGGTAACGACCATGACCTCGATGTTCCGGGTGACCGAAGCCCGGATCTGCAGGACGGCGCTGATGGAGATGGAGCACTTGCCCTTCTCGCGCGCGGTGACGTCCTCGATCCTCACCATCACGTCAACGATGTCATCAGGTTGGACGGGCTCGTCGAGTTCCACGAACTGCGTGAACGGGATCTCGACGCGCACATGGTGCACCGGCTGGTCGCCTTCCCAGGTCTTGGCGACATAGATTACCTGAACCGTCAGGACTCCTTCGACGACGACCTTACGGTCGCTGATGATCTCGGTCTGCGTGACCTCCACCTCGGCGATAACGTCAATCACCTGCTCCGGACACGGCTTGACGCCCGCAGTGATTTCCTTGACGTCCACCTGGTCGCTGATGACCACCTGGCGTGAGCCGAAGGCCACCACCTGTTCGAGGCTGATTTCCTCTCTCTCTGCCCCCGGCGCGTTGGTCAGGATGTTCAGCGTCTCGGTGACCGTGACCTTGACGAAGACCCGGATGATAATGGTGACGGTGATCTGCCGCTTGCCCTTCTCAACGCAGTCGTCGCAGTGGTGGCGGGTCTGGTTCATCTTCAGGTGGGCCTTGCAGTCTTCGACCTTCAGGTCCACGAAGACGTCGGCGTCCTCCCCGGCCTGCAGGCCCGGGATGTCGAAGGCCTGCGTGAAAGCCAGCTCGCCTTGGACGGCGTGCACCGGCTGGCTGCCCTCCGGCATGGCGGCCACGTAGATCACCTTGACCTCGGCCAAGCCCTGGACGATCACCTTGTTGCGCAGGATCTCGGTACCCGTGACCCTGGCCTTGGCGTTGCACTTGATGATCTGCTCGACCGGCGGCTTTTGGGCCGGCACCGTGATCGTGCCCCGCACCGCGGCCTGCTGGGTACCCTCGCCGAGCACCCGCCGGACGCGGAACTCCTGGCATTCGACCTGCTGCCTTGTATACCGGCTCAAAAAAATTCCCCCTTTCGGCATAGGTTGCTATACTATATGCCGCGAAGGAGGGAAAATGTGAGGGAGAAGGGGGGCCGCGAGCTTGATCCCGGTTTACCGGCGACCCCCGGCCCCGCTTCGGTTACTCGGCTCAGCCGGTGAACATCTGGACCCAGATTTTCCCGTACGGGCTCCCCTGAACGACCCCGATCCCGACCCGGGTGAAATTGGGACTCAGGATGTTCGCCCGGTGGCCCGGGGAATTCATCAAGTTCATGTGCGCCGAGTCCACCGTTGACGCCCCGGCCAGGTTCTCGCCGGCATAGCGGTAGCTCACGCCGTAGCGGCGCATCATGTCAAAGGGCGAGCCATAGGTGGGCGAGTTGTGGTCGAAGTAGCCCAGGCGGACCATATCCGCGGCCTTCATGCGCGCCAGCTTCACCAGTTCCGGATCGGCGACCAGCGGTTTCAGACCGCGGGCCGTCCTCTCCTTGTTGACCAGCGCGAGCATTTTCGCCTCGTCCGCCGAGAGGCTCGCGTTCCCGGCCGGCGGCTCGGGCTGGGGCTGCGGCTTCGGTTGCGGTTGCGGTTGCGGTTGCGGTTGCGGCTGGGGCTGCGGTTGAACCTGCGGCGGCGGCGTGGTGCCGCTCAGCCGACCGTTGATCAGGATGGCGACGTAGATATCGCCCCGGATGTCGACCCCGACCTGGTTGAAGTAGCTCTTCATCGCCAGGGCCGATGGACTTGTCCACGCCCGGACCACGGCATCCCGGCTCGACAGCCTGGCGATGCTTTCACCGCCGCGGCTGTAGGAGATACGGCACCGGTCGGCCAGGGTGAAGACAGACCCAAAGGTCGGTGAGCGGTAGCCGAAGTAGTGCCTGTCCACCATGTCCCCGGCATGGACGGCGGCCAGGCCACAGAGGGCGGGATTGACGGCCAGCGCCTTGAGCCCGGCCGCCTGGCGCGCCTGGTTGACGGCGGCCACGAGCGCGGCTTCATCGGCGGACAGCGCGGCCTGGGCCTGAGCGGCCGGGACACACAACGCCATCAAGAGAAACGCCAGGACGACAAGAAACGTTACCCTTCTTTGCATAGAGCCCCTCCTTTTGCCTGATTTGGACTGGTTTATCCAATCATAGAGTCCAGCAGCCAAATTAGGCAAATAGCGGGCTCTTTGCTCATCTTTTTTAACATTTAAGAAGGAGGAATATACTCCTGTATAAAGCAAATTGATGCTAATTCTGGGGTAATGGGATATTTTAGTCAAAATTTAATGTTTCGGCCTCTATATTCAGTTCACGCAACAGGCTCAGGGCCTCCTGGGACGCCGGGCCGCCGATAACGAGCCGGACCAGGCCGGCCCGCAGCATCCCTATCAGCCTCGGCAGGGGATCCAGCGGCTCCCCGGACGCAAAGGGTTCTTTCAGCGCGGCGGAGAGCCCGTTGTTGAACCCCAGGGAGCTTCCTTCCGCGAACCCCTTCTCGTACCCGGCCTCGAAACCGATGGCGTAACCCTGGTTGTAACCAAGATCCCATTCGCGTTTAGCCATAGCTGCCCTCCCCCGGGGAACACCTCCCTGTATCATATTAGGATAACGGCATAGTGTGCGTGGTCTACGGCAACGCCAAATCCCCCGGCTTATAGATCACCACTCCCAGCCCGTCGGTGATCACCAGGTTGTGCGGTTCCGGTCCCCTGCCGTCGACGAAACAGGTCAGGATGAACATCTTCTTGGCGTAATAGGCCTTCCGGAAGCGGTGAAGCAGGAGTTCATCGAGGTTTGGCATCTCGGCCACCAGCTCCTGCCCGTTGAAGACCTGCAGAGTATACCGGCCGTCTCCCTGGCGCTGGAAATTGACGTGCACCCGGGCCTGCCCGTCTTCGGCGTATTCCGACACCCGCGCCACCAGCTTTTTTACCTCCTCGAGGGCCTGTTCCTTTTGCAGATAGCGGGTGCCGATCACAGGAACCTCATTGATGACCGTAAGGACAACCTCTCCGTTCATAGGCACTCTCCTTTTTTTGCTAGTATATGACATAAAAAGGAAGGGTGCCCGTAATGCTGCCTAAGTATACAATGTTTCCCAGTCGCTCAAGAAGATCCCCGATCTATAGACCGGAGAACTTCGACCTGGGCCCGGTGACCGACTGGATCCAGCAACACTGGTTCTGCCCCCGGTTCTAATGGAAAACCGCCAGGCGTTGCCTGGCGGTTAGTATTAGGGGTATGGGCCCCTAAGGTTCATGAATCGTCATCATCGTGGATCTTGCAGAATTCCCAATCTTCATGCGCACAGTTGTTAATGGTCGTGCATTTCGTGAAAATGACATAAATAACCTTCTTAACGCAGCAGCATTCATCGTCCAAACAAGGTTTGCCCCTACCCGCTGCACCCGCAGCTTCTCTGACCGCCTCAAGTACGGCTTTGAGTTGATCCTCGCTAACCATGGCTATACCTCCCCTTCCGTTTGCGTACATGCACTAGTCCACTTTACAGAATATCCAATCTTCATGCGCACAGTTGTTGATCGTCAGGCAATTGGTAAATACCACGTAGATAACCCACTCAACACAGCAGCATTCTTCATCCTCGGTGTCTCCGTTCGCTTCCCCGGGCGTCCGGCCGGCAGCGTTTTTGGTCAGCGTCCCGCTCTTCATCTCATCCATACGTGACCCTCCTTCTTTGCCAGTAACCGCGTCAAGTGCGGCTTTGATTTGCTCCTTACTGACCATGGTCATGCCCCCCTTCTTTTAGCGTAGATGCACTAGTCCACTTTACAGAATTTCCAATCTTCATGCGCACAGTTATTAATCGTCAGGCACTTGGTAAATACCACGTAGACAACCCGGTCAACGCAGCAGCATTCTTCATCCTTTGTGCCTCCGTTCGCTTCCCCGGGCGTCTGGCCGGCATCGCCTTCGATCAGCGTCCCGCTCTTCATCTCATCCATACATAACCCTCCTTTTTTACCAGTGGCTTTACTGTATTACCAAGTTATGCTATCTGCATTCTATTGGTGCCGTTGTTACCAGCACCCCATAAAATTTTCAAAGGCAGCCTCTCCGGGGAGGGCTGCCTGGGGAAACTTTCACGCGGGCTCAGGGGTCCAGTAGGGAGAATTTTGGTTTTCTTAGGCAAGCTGGACGTTAAGCATCCGGTCCTGACACACCGTGACCGTGAACTCCACGTTCAGGACCGCGCCAATGGTCCCGTCCGTGAGGACGACGTCCGTCAAGGTCGGCGTATAGTCGACGATCGCCGGGACAGCCGGGCAGGGGTGAACACCCTCGGGCAAGGCTGCTGTTCCCGTGCCTTCGATATGGCAATAGTCATAGCCGGTGGCGAACTGGTATTCCAGCGAAAGGTGGTAGGAGAACTCAATCTGCGGATTCTCACCGAATATCGCCTCGGCACCGGTTATTACCACATGGAACTCATCCCCCAGGGCCACCGGTGCAAACTGGGGCGAACCGGTGATCGTATCGGAAAAGGTGACCGTTTGTTCAGTAACCACGTTAGCGCAAATCAATGCGCTGGCCATACCTTCCTGACCTCCTTTTAGTCTATTTTCCGATCCATGGTATGCCGGGGTATCTTTGTTGGTCACTGTCGATCCATCCCTGGCGAACTGCCGACCATATCGCCCTATGCCTGTTTGTTCCTGATAACGTGCCCTTTTCGGACCAGGCCGGTCACATCCAATTGTATCCGCCGGGGCTCGGGCCGGCCCAACCCTTTTCGCGTAACCTTCAACAGCAGGTGGTCACCCTGGGGCAACACATTAAAGACCAGCCGGCAGCGGGGGCACATGATGGCCTCTTGCACACGCGACACCGGCCACACCGCCCCGCAGGGGCACTGCCACCTTACCTTTTGTTCAGCCAATCGCTTTCACCTCGCAACACAGGGTTCCAATACCTTTCCCGCCATGCTATGCACCGGCGGCCCCGGATGACCGCGAAAGGCCGGGCCTCCGGGTGACTTCTCCCGGGGGCCCGGCCCGTTTCAACCTGGCGCGGGGCGTCCTCTCAGTAAGCCGAGCGCGGCGCCCCTATGCGGTGAAGGCCCCGCGTCTCAAGACCCCCGATTCCGGGGTAGCCGGTGATCGTCGCTTCAATGACTTCCTTTAAGCCGATGGACCGGTGCACCGGCGTGTAAGCCAGTTTTTCCACTATGAACACCGGGTCGAAGGCATGGATCAGCACCCGCTCCGGCGAACTGGCGAAGTTCGCCCCCGCTTCCAGGATGGCCTCGTAGTAGGACTGGCAGGCACCGGCGAAGATCACCAGGTCGTCGAGGTTTTTTTCAAACCGCCGCGCCTCGCGCACCGCCTCCACGAAGTGGCGGGAGTTGCGGTAGTTATCCATGTTGCGGAAATCGGTCTTCCCCTTAGTGTAGGCGTCGTGGCCGGTCAGGACCAGGATGTTGGGACGGTGCTTCTCCAGCAGTCCGTACACTTCCTTGGGCTGTTTGTTCTCCGGGATGTGGTAGCCGTCGTGCGGAACACCCAGCTGCTTGTAGGTGGTCATGCATAGTTCCAGGTAATCAGGGTCCCCGTCCAGGTGAAGGACCTGCCCCGGAACGTCAAAGGTCGCCACGTCCTGCCGCGAAAGGCTGCGTATCTGTTCCTGCTCCCGCCTTTCAAAGCAGCGCTTGATCCTCTCACCCTGGTTGACCATGGTCTCCCGCCAGTGCGCGGCCACCACGTCCGGCGGCAGCTTTTCGAGGTCGTCGAGCGGTGCGTCGGCGATCAGGCGGACCAACAGGCCGCATAAAACGGCCATCACCCGGCCGTCGTCGTTCCGGTACAGTTCACGGACCTTAAAGTAAAGGTCCTTGTTATATGATTTACGGCCCACGATATCCCCGACCGCGATCTCGGGCACGCCTTTTCCCTCCTCCAGCCAGTGAAGTTAATTTTATCTTATGAGTGGAAGAGGGAATCGGCTCCCCGCCATATGATGAATTGGGAGGGGATGCCATTGATCTGTGCCGTGATACCGGTACAAAACGAAGAGGCCGGCGTCGGGCGGGTGCTGGACCAGGTACTCGCGCAGCCCGTCGACCTGGTTATCCCGGTCCTTAACGGAAGCAGCGACCGTTCCCCTGAGATCATCCGGAATTATGCGGCGGACCCCCGGATAGCTCCCCTCGTCTTCCCTGTTCCTCTGGGCCTCGACATCCCCCGGGCCGTCGGCGCCGCCCGCGCCCGGGCCTTGAAGGCCTCGGCCGTCCTCTTCGTCGACGGCGATATGAGCGGGGATGTCGGACCGGCCCTCCGGGACCTGCTGGGGGCCGTCACCCGCGGCGGACTGGACCTCGCCCTCACCGACTGTTACCCGCCTGACGCCGCCGGACCGTCCTCGCCGCTGGCACGGACATTGCTCGACGTCCGCCGCCTTCTCAACCGCGCCCTGGGGCTCCCGGGCCTCGGCGGGGCATCCCCCTGCCATGGGCCGCACGCGGTCAGCGCCCGGTTCCTGGAGACGGTTCCCCTGGAGGCCCTCGCCGTGCCCCCGGTGGCCCTGGTCCGGTCCGCCCTCGCCGGCCTGGCGGTCGGGGTCGCCGCTTCCCTGCCCCACGCCGCCCTGGGTTCCCCCGACCGCGGCGAGGACCACGCCCTGAAGCTGGCCGAGACCATCATCGGCGACCACCTGGAGGCCTTTTGCGTCTTCTCGGGGAAAAAAAACAGATCCCGCGTCCTCCGGGGCCTGACCTTTGACGGTTACGACTCCGAAAGGCGCAGGGATCTCCTGTTCTAGGCCACCAGGGCCGAACGCAAAACCCCACCCCCGGACCGGCGCCTGAACAGGGTGGGGTTATTTGGTGTGGCGGTCGGCGACCGAGGAGGCGCCGTAGGCGTCAGGTTTGATCTTGGCCGCGAAACCACTGCCGGTAACCATCCCGACGACCTCGCGGATGAGTTCCTTCGTCTCTCCGTGGGACCCGACGTCGATATGGATCTCGACCTTGTGCTCGTCACCGCCGCGGCTGGCGAAGCTCCTGGCGACCATGCCCCCGATCTCGAGGCTCAAGGACGTCTCGAAGAAAATCTTCTGTCGCAGGCTCGTGATCTTGCGGTGCAGGCGCTTGCGGTAGAAGTAGCGCGCACCCTTGCCCAGGCGGTGGACAATGACGGCAGTGATGAAGTGGGTCCGGCCCTTCATCACCTGCGAGTCGGAGCCGATGATGATCCGGTACTCCGACGTCGGCACGCCGGTGATGTAGTCCATCACCTCGTTCATCATCTCGTCGAAAGAGAGCCTGCCCTTGGTGGGACTTGTAAGGTACATCGCTTCAGCACCCTCTCTTTCTTATACAGGGCTGCCTGCCAATATCATTATAACACCGCTTTCCCTCCTTGTAACGCAAACCACGCCCGGACCAGCCGGCCAAACTCCTCCAGGGAAAGCGTTTCGCCGCGGCGTCCGGGATCCAGGCCCTCCCGGCGCATCAGCCGCGCCCACGTTTCACGGCCGCCCAGGCCCGCCCCCTCCAGCGCCTTGGGCAGGACCTTCCGCCGTTGCCCGAAGGCCGCCCGGACCAGGCGGAAGAAAGCCGCGGGGTCGGGCACGTCCACCGCCGGGCGTGCCCGGCGGGCCAGGGCGACGACGGCCGAATCAACCGCCGGGGGCGGGAAGAAGCTCCCCGGCGACACCCGGCAGACCAGGGACGGCTCGGTGTAGAACTGCACCAGGACGCTCAGGGCGCCGTAGGCCTTCGTCCCCGGGGAGGCGACCAGCCGTTCGGCGACCTCCTTCTGGACCATGACCACCGCGCGCCGGGGCGCCGGCGAGGCCTCCAGCAAACGGATGATGATCGGCGTGGTCACGTAATAGGGCAGGTTGGCCGCCACCTTGTACGGCCCTTCCAGGCCCCGCTCGCGCAACAGGGCACCGAAGTCGATCCGGGTGGCGTCGGCGGCGACCACTTCCACCCCCGGCCTGTCCCCCAGGGTCTCGGCCAGCACCGGCAGAAGGTCACGGTCCAGCTCCAGGGCGATGACCCGCGCGCCGGCGTCGGCCAGGCGCCGGGTAAGGGCCCCCAGCCCGGGACCGATCTCGATCACCGTCTCCCCCGGCCGCACATCCACCGCCGCCACGACCTTGTCCAACACCCCGGCATTGACCAGGTAGTTCTGGCCGAGGGCCTTCTTCGGGCGCAGGCCGTGACGCGCCAGAAGGGCGCGTGCCCTGGTCGGCGACAGTACTTCGTCGGACATCAGCAAAACCCCCGTAAAGCAAAAACCGGGCCGCGCCCGGTATCACCCCGCTTCAATCCGGTCATCCCCGTCCCCTTACAAACTCAGCAACCGAAAGCCCCGCTTGAATGATGACTTGCCGCATGTCATATCCCCTTCGCTCTAGAAAAGTCAACCCGAGGATATTATATCCTGTCGTGAATTCTATTGAAATGCCCCTGTTCTACTCCAAAACGTAGACCCGGACCTGCCTGACGCCCCACTGCAGGGCGGCATCCCGGGTGGTGAAGAAGACATCCACCGTTTGCCCCTTGACGGCCCCGCCGGTGTCCATGGCCCGGGCATAACCGTAGCCTTCGATGTATAGCCCGGTTCCCAGGGGGATCACTTGCGGGTCCACGGCCACGATGCCCGGCGCCGGGGCGACGCCGGTAGCGCAGTTGTTGCCGGTGTAGGTGTAGGCCGTGGCGCGCATGTCGCGGGCCTCCCGGAAGTGGATGATCCGGCCGCCGCGGGAGACCGTGCCGGCCACGCCCATCGCCACCACCTGATGCCGCGGAGCGCTCAGCGTACGCCGGTCAACCAGCCGCTCGTGGACGGGTTCCCCGTCGTGGCACACGATCTCCCACCGCTGCAGTTCCTCTCCGGTGCGTCCCGGGCGGATCACCTGGTAGAGCCCCCGCGCCAGGTGCCCGTCCGGGCGCCGGACGACGCGGTAGGGGACCGGCACCCGCCGTTCCTCAACCCTTAAGTCCACCCTGGTGACCTTGATCGTCATCCCCGCCCGCACCGGCGAGACCGAATCCGGTTCGACGAAGTCATACCGCCCCAGGGTAATGCCGCAGCCCCGGAGCACCTCGCCGACGCTCCCGGCCGCCGTCAGGAGGCGCCGCGTTTGCCCGTCAACCCGCACCGCGACCGGGACGGCGCGCAGAACCCTGATCCGGGCACCGTCCCGCAGTTTTTCCTCCGGCGCGGGGGAGACGGTGTCGTGGGGGCCCAGGCGCAGTCCGCACTCGGCCAACACTCCGGCCACGGTGTCCCGGTAGGTGACCACGCGCCACGAGCGGTCCCCGTCGGTGACCGTGACGTTCTTTTTCGCCCAAGCCCAGCCCGCCAGGCCCACCAACATTACGAGCAGCGCCGCCAGGGCCAAGGCCCGCGGCAGGAGGGTGCGCCGTTCGGGGTACCGCCGGCGGCCGGATACGCCCCTCGGGCGGACGCGCTTCACCTTGCACCTGCTTGCCTGTATATGGCATACATACCATCCCATTCCAACCACCGGGAAGTGGATTCCCCTTGGAAGGGCCGGTTTCCTGCCACAAAGGCGGGGTAATATGCTCGAACGGGCTCAATCGGACGCGACCGTCTGCAGCCCTTCGCGGGCGATGTCGAGCCTTAGGCTACCGTGAATCCGGCTGTGCTCCCCCTTTGCGTGGGCCGGACTTCGAGCCGGGCGCCGATGCGCTCCTTGAGTTCGGGCACGTGGGAGATGATGCCGACCAGGCGCCCCCCGGCCTGCAGTTCCACGAGCGCCCGCATCGCCAGGTCCAGAGTCTCCGGGTCGAGGGTACCGAAACCTTCGTCGACAAAAATGGTGTCGAGGTGGATGCCCCCGCTGTACGCCTGAACCACGTCCGCCAAACCGAGGGCCAGGGAGAGCGAGGCCAGGAAGGTCTCCCCGCCCGACAGGGTGGTCACGTCGCGTTCCGTGCCGGTATAGGCGTCGTAGACCCTGAGGTCGAGGCCCCCGGCGCTCCGGCCGTCGCGGCGATCCACGGTCCGCAGCAGGTGGTAGCGCCCGCGGCTCATCAGCTTCAACCGCTGGGTGGCGGCCAGGGTCACGTCGTCGAGGAGGGCGCCGAGCACGAAGCGCTGGAAGGTCAGGCCGTAGGCGTTCTTGCCGTTGGCGACCTCGGCCAGGCGCCCGGCCACCGCATAACGCCGTTGAAGCAGATCCAACGTCTCTTCGAGGTCCCGTACCGCCGCCAGCCATCCGCTTTCGTTCTTGACCTGCGTCTCCAGGTTGGCCTGCTTCTTCACGAGCCCGTCCCGCGCCGCGTCCGCGGTGTCAAGGGCCGCCCGCAGCGCCCCCAGGTCCGGCTCCGCCAGCCCCGCCGCCGCGCGCTCCGCCTTCTCCAGCGCCCCCTGCGCCTTCTGGGTTTCCGTTTCAAAGGCCCTGATCTCCCGCTCCAGGGCCGCGACGTCTTCGGGGGCCTTCCGGGCCGCCGCGTAGGCGGCGAAGTCTGCAAACCCTTCGGCCTTCAGGCGCCTGGCGAAAGCGTCTTCTTCCTCCTGCACCCGGCGGGCGGCGTCTTCCCAAAACCTCTTGGCGCTCGCCAGGGCCGCCCGGGCGGCCGCCGTATCCCGCCCCGCATCCTCCGCCTCCCGGCGGGCCTCCTCCAGCGCCTCGGCCAGCCGCCGGCAAAGGTCCTCGGCCTCCGCCTGCGCCCGCTGTAAGGCCTCCGGGAGGCGCAGGTCGGCCGGCACGGCCTTCTCCCTCTCGCCCACCAAAGCACGGGCCGCCTGCCAGGCGTCGCGGGCCTCCCGGAGGCGGGCCTCGGTCTCCTGCAGTCCCTCTTCGGCCTCCGCCACCCGGCGCTTGAGCCCTGCGACTTCCTGCTCCAAGCCGGCCGCGGCCGCCGACGCCTGCCGGGCTCCCGCCAGCCGCCGGCGGAGGTCCTTCACCCGTTCATCCGGTTCCCCGGCCGCGGGGAGGCCGGCCTCGGCCAGCTCCTGCTCCAGGAGCCGGACCTGCCCCTCCAGGGACTCCTTCCGCCGCCCTATCTCGGCCAGCACCTCCCGGGCCCGGTCCCGTGCTTCTTCCGCCGCCGTCGCCCTTTGTTCCGCGGCCCGCACTTCATCCTCCGCCGGGACTTCGCCCGTCCGTTCGGCCGGCGCCGGGTGCTCCAGCGCGCCGCAAACCGGGCAGGGCCGCCCGGGTGTCAGCCGGGCGGCGAGGACCGCCGCCCGGCCGCGTATCCACGCCTCCTGTAAACGGGACAGCAGAGCCCTGGCCTGCCCGTAGGCCGTTTCCAGCGCCTCAAGCTTTCTGCGGGCGGCAACATCCCCGGCCCGGATTTCCTCAAGGGCGACCCGGTGCCGGTCCAGTTCGTTCCGGGCCTTCTGCACCTTCTCGGCGGCCTGTAGTTTGAGGGCCAGGACGTCGACCTGGTATGCCGCCTCCCGTGCCCTATCCCGTTCCTCCGTCTTCGTTTCCAGCAGGCGCCGGGCGGCATCAAGCTCGCGCGCGGCACCTTCCCGCGCGGCCGCCAGGGCCCGTCCGGCCTTTTCCCTGACCGTCAGGTCCCGGCGGGCCTCGTCCAGGGCCGCCACCCTGCCCTCCAGCTCCTTCAGGCGGGCCGCTTCCCGCTCGGCCGCCCGGCGGTCATCCTTTCGCCCCTCTTCCCGCGCGAGGCGGGCGCGGGCCCGCTCCAGCCGTCCCTCCGCCTGGTCCAGGGCCGTCCCCGCCCGGATGAGGGCGGCGTGCGCCTCTTGCGCGTCCTCCCGCCGCGCCTGGAGGGTTTCCTCCAGCGGCGCCAGGAACTGCGCCCGGCGGGCCCGCTCCAGTTCCCGCCGCAGGCCTTCTACCGCCTCCCGGCGCGCCTCCAGCCGCCGGAGGGCCTCTTCAGCTTCCCGCTTCTCCCGCAGCCTGGTCGCCGCCTGTTCGCCGGCCTCCAGGGCCCTTTGCGCCGCCCCGGCCCTGTCCGCAGCCTCAAGGACCTCGCGCGCCAGTGCATCCAGCTCTTCAAGGTGCGCCGCCAACCTGGCCTCCAGCCCGGCCCGGTCCTCGGCTTTCGCCTCCTGGAGCAGCCATTCCCGCCGCTCCCGCACGCTCTTCAGTTCCAGCCCCAGCTTGTTGGCCTCCGCCTTGAGGGCCTCTTCCAGGCGCCGGTACAGCTGGGTGCGGAACAGGACCTCCAGGATCTTCTGCCGCTCCCGGGAGTCGGCCGCCAACAGGCGGCGGAACCGGCCCTGGGGGAGCACGACCACCTGCCGGAACTGGTCGCTCTTAAAACCCAACAGCTTCTCCACCGCCTCCGTCACCCGGCTCCAGCCGGCGGCCAGGACGGTCCCCTCTTCCCCGTCCCCCGCGGAACCGGTCCGCGCCCACAGGACGGCGTCGGCGGGCGTCGTGGTCATCCCCTCGCCGCGGACCTTGGGGCGCTCCTGCTGCGGGCGGCGCCAGACGCGATAGGTGGCGCCCCCCAGGATGAAGTCGAAAGTGACCTCGGTGGTCACGGCGCGGTCGGCGTGGTGGCTGCGCATGTCCCGCCCGTCCCGCTCCGCCCCGCTGGTGTCGCCGTAGAGGGCGAAACAAATGGCGTCCAGGATGCTCGTTTTCCCGGCCCCCGTGGGGCCGTGGATGAGAAAGAGGGAATGGCCGCCGAGCGCGGTAAAGTCCAGCTCCTGCGTCCCGGCGTAGGGCCCGAAGGCCGTCATCGCCAACCTGACCGGTCTCACGCTTCCGCCTCCCGTTCATGCCGGTTAACGGCCTCCGTGACCGTTTTGAAGGCTTCCCTCTCCGCCCCGGACAGGGGGTTGCCGGTAACCTGCTCGAAGAAGGCGGCGAAGAGGTCGCTCTCGCTCTGGCGGCGGTGGTCGCCCGACGGCCCGCGCAGCTCCCCGCCCAACGTCAGGTGGGGCCGTTCGATGTGCAGGACGTTGGGGTAGACGGCGCGGAGTTGCCCCATGGCGTCCAGGATGGCGCCGGTGTCCTGCAGGGTGACCATCAGGTAGTCGTCCCGGTTTTCCCCGTTCTTCGGTCCCTTCAGGATGTCCCGCAGGCAACCCGCGAGGCAGCGGACCTCGCGCCGCGGAGTAAGACGGACGGCATCCCAGGTGACTCTCCCGGCGGCGTCGATTTCGACCACCGTCACCGACTTCCGGTGGTCGGCCTCGGAGAAAGAGTATTTCAAGAGCGAGCCGGCATAGCGTTGATGGGGGGCGCCGGCCTCCTGCGGCCGGTGCAGGTGGCCCAGGGCGGCGTAATGAAAGGCGGCGAACCTCTCCGGCGCCACCTGGCCGGCGCCGCCCACGGCCAGCTCCCGTTCCGACTCGCTGGCGCTCCCGCCGGCCACGAAGCAATGGCCCACGGCCACACGCCGCGCGCCGTCCGGCACCCGGGCGAGGGCATGGCGGATCAGGACATCGAGGGCCGCATCGTGGTCCTGGGCCCTCTCCCCCGGGAACCTCTCGCGGACCAGGGCGGGCTCCAAGTAGGGCAGGGGGACGAAATGAACCGGCCCCCACCGGTCCGGAATTGCTACCAGCGGCAGGTCGCCGTCGGGCTCGCCGACGATGTGCAGTTTCAGCCGTCCGAGCAGGCGCCGGCCGAAGGCCAGGCGCTTGGGCCCGTCGTGGTTGCCGGCGATCACAATCACGTGCGCGCCCACGTCGAGCACCAGGCGGGACAGCGTCTCGTCCAGAAGGGCCACGGCCTCCGGCGGCGGCACGGCGCGGTCATAGACGTCCCCGGCGATAAGAATCACCTCGGGCCGCACCTCCTTGGCCAGCCGGATAAAGTCGTCCAGGACGTGGGCCTGATCGTCGGTCAGGTGCACACCGTAAAAGATGCGCCCCAGGTGCCAGTCGGCCGTGTGCAGGATGCGCAAGAGTGCTTCTCCTTTCCAATCCTGAAAAAAATAACCCCCTACCGTGTAGTTACTCCCACGGTAGGGGGTTATCCTTCTATACGCCGCTGTCAGCCCTCTTCCCAGCGGATGCACTGCGCCGGGCAGGAGTCGACGGCTTCCTGGATTTCGTCATCCGAAGCCCCCGCCGGGTCGATGACCTCCGCCTTGCCCGTCGCCTCGTTCATCTTGAACACTCCCGGGCACAGGGCCTCGCAGGTACCGCATTCCTGGCACTCGTCGCTGTCCAGCACCACTATCCTGGCCATCCTTCCCTCTCCTTTCAAATTTCAAAGCCGTTAATGATCATCTGACAATTAATTATGCAGCAACATCTCGCTCCTGGCAAGTCCCGTTCCTCGGTTTAAGTTAAGGGTCAGTCACCTTACTTAAAAAAGTTTCACTGCTCGATGACAGGTTCGGATGCTTCTTCCGGCAAGGCGCCGGTGCGCCTCATTTCGAGTTCGGCTCCTTTTGCTCCAAACGGACGACGACGGCCCGCCCGCCGGGCTCCCAGTCCACTTCCGCCCCCAGCACCTGAGCCACAAAGCGCAGGGGTACGAAGGTGCACCCGTTGTGGGCGACGGGCGCCGTGTCCATAACGTATTCGACACCATCAACAAGACAGGTGTTCCGCCCAAGGGCCAGCCTGACGGCCTTGTTTCCCGCAACCGTAATCTCCCCGGTGTCCGCGTCCCACTCCACCCTGGCGCCGAGCGCCTCGGCAACGAGGCGCAGGGGGACCTGTGTCCGGTTATTCTCATCCACGAAAGCGGGGATAACGGCCTCACCCGCGGGCTCACCGTCGACGGACAGGACCTTGACATCGACCAGCCTGCCCTGATAGTCGTAGACCAGCCGGGAAATCCTTTGGATGACGCGGTAGGCCTGCGCCACGCCGGGGGTCTGCTTGCTGAAGACGGCGAGGATGTACGGGTTCCGGGGGTGTTCGACGTATCCCACGTCGTTGTAAGTGCCGGTGGGAGGCCAGTTGCCGATCTTGTGCGCCACCCTGGTTCCGGGCGGGAGCAGTTTGGGGATGCGGTCGTTGAAGACCGTGTTCCGGAGGTGGTTGAGCAGGATCTCTCCTTCGGCGGGGTGGGCATCGGCAAATTCGAGAAGGCGGTACATATATAGCGCCATATCCTGCGGGCAGGTGATGTTCTGTCTGTCGTCGACCACCAGGCCCCCCCAGCCCCGCATGGCATCCTTGACCTTTGCCTTTCCCAGGCGCCGGAGCAGCATGTTGGTGGCCACGTTATCGCTGTAGACGATGGAATACCGGGACAATGTGGCGATATCGTATTGAGACCCCACCGGTTTATGCTGCAGGACGCCCGTCCCGCCCTCGTAGTCCCGTTCCAGGTAGGTGAGTTTTTCCAGGGGGTCAACGAGGCCCGCCGCTACTTGTTCATAAAGGTAGAGGTTCATCGGGAGTTTAAAGGTGCTCGCCGCGTGAAAGACCTCGAGGTGGTTGATGCCGAGGCCGGCCCCCGTTTTGAGGTCGACCAGGCAGATGCCGTAGGTGCCCTGCTCGCCAGCCAGTAAGCTGGTCAGTTGGTCAACAAGCGGGGCGTACCGGCCGTTGTTCTCCAAAGCGTCGATCCCGGCCGCCCGCGCCTGCGGGGTAAACGCAAGCATACAGCAAAGTGTCACCACCAGGATGCTCGCCTTCCAAACCGCTTTCTTTCCGCTCATAGCGTTCTCCCTAGTATTCTATTCCCTTCTGGGCTTTGATGCCATGCGTGTAGTGGTGCTTGACCTCCCGCATCTCGGTCACCAGGTCGGCGCGGGTGACGACCGTTTCCGGGGCGCCGCGCCCGGTGAGAGCCAGGTGTAAGGATGGGGAACGGGCGTCCAGGATGGCGTGCAGGTCTTCCTCGGCCAGGAGACCCAGGCTGAGGGCGACGAAGATTTCATCCAGCACTACGAGGTCCCATTCCCCGCCCGCCACGGCCTCACGTGCGACGGTGAGGGCCTGGCGTGCGGCCTCCCGGTGGGGGCGCAGCTCATCCTCCCCTCGGCCGCGGACGAACCCGAGGCCCAGCGGCCGGATCTCGAAGCCTTCCAGGCGCCGGACCGCCTCGCGCTCCCCGGCCGGCCAGGACGGGCTCTTCAGGAACTGCAGGACCAGCACGCGCATTCCCTGCCCCCAGGCGCGCAGGCCCAGGCCCAGGGCGGCCGTCGTCTTGCCCTTCCCGTCCCCGGTGAAGACCATCACCAGGCCGCGGCGAACCGAGTCTTTAGGCTTGCTCATGTCCAACCCCCGCTATCGTGGGGGTGGGGGGTCTTCACCTGAGCGACTTGCGGAGCTTCGGTAACCGTTCTTAGCGAAGGTGAGTTAAGCGTGGCCCCGACGAGGACCGTGAGCGGGCGCTTCCGCTGTTCATTTCCGCAGAGGTACGGTTTTCTTCCAAACCTGCTTCTCAGGAACCCGGGCGGGCGCGGAGGCCCGCCCCTAATGAAAAACTGCGCCCGCGAATCAATCCGCAGGAGGGTCAGCCACGCTCCGATCCAGCACTCAACCTACACCCTTTGTTACGGAACCGTGCCTAAGGGTTGGGTCTTGCACGAGATCAGGTTGAGTGCTGGACGCAGCGAAGCACCGGAGCGCAAGGGGAAGCCCCCCACCCCAGATTACTTTTCTCGAAACGCGAACAGCGCCGGCCGTCAGCCGAGCCCGCCTCAACTAAACCCGAACAACGCCCGCGCGTTGGCCGTGGTCCGCGCGGCCAGCTCGTCGAGCGTCATTCCCCGCAGCTCCGCCACCGCCCGCGCCGTGTAAACGACGAAAGCCGGCTCATTGCGCCGCCCGCGCTTCGGCACCGGGGCCAGGTACGGGCAGTCGGTCTCCACCAGCAGGCGGTCGAGCGGCACCGAGGCCGCCACCTGCCGCAGGGCCTCGCTCCGGGGGAAGGTGATAACCCCGGCGAAGGAGATGTGGTAACCGAGATCCAGGCATTCCCCGGCCATCGCCCGGTCACCCGAGAAACAGTGCATCACGCCGCGGCCATGCCCGGCCTCCCGGAGGATAGCCAGGGTGTCTTCCCCGGCCTCCCGGGAATGCACGATTACGGGCCGGCCGAGTTCGTGCGCCAGTTCCATCTGGGCCTGGAAAACCTCGCGCTGCACGGGGCGCGGGGAGAAGTCGTAGTGGTAGTCCAGGCCGATCTCGCCGACGGCCACCACCTTCGGGTGCCGCGCCAGGTCGGCCACCCGGGACAGGTAGTCCTTGGGCGCGGCGGCCGCCTCGTGGGGGTGGACGCCGACGGCGGCCCAGATGAAGGGAAAGCGTTCGGCGAGGGCGACGGAGGCGGACGCGGAAGACAGGCCGGAGGCCACGGTGAGGATCGTGGTCACCCCCGCCTCTTGGGCGCGGCGAACCACCTCGTGGAGGTCCGGCGCGAACTTCTTGTCGTCCAGGTGGGCGTGGGTGTCGGTAAGCATTACTCCTTCGTCTCGAGCCGCGGGAAGAGCGGCACCCCGCGGTTTTGGCGCGTCCCGGCCGGGGTCTTCCCCCAGACCAGGGAGTCCCAGGTGTGCAGGTCGGCCCGCTCGGAAAGCCCGAGCTGCGCCCAGGCGCGGGGCGCGAAGCCGGGCATGAACGGCGTCAGCAGCACCGTAATGAACCGGTAGGCCTCGGCCAGGTTGTACAGGACGGTGACGAGCCGCTCCCGTTTCGCCGGGTCCTTCGCCAGGCTCCAGGGCGACGTTTCCTCGATGTACTTGTTGGCGCGGGAGACCAGCTTCCAGGCCGCCGTCAGGGCATTGGCGAGCTCCAGGTTGTCGACCAGCCGGGCGACCTCGCCCGGGGCCTGCAGGGCGGTGCCGATCAGGTCCTCGTCCAGCGGGTCGTCGCCCCGGACCGGGGCCTCGAGCACCCCGCCCAGGTACTTGTTGATCATGGCCGTGGTGCGGCTTAAGAGGTTGCCCAGGTCGTTGGCCAGGTCGATGTTGATGCGGTTCCGCAGGGCCTCCTCGCTGTAGTAGGCGTCGGCACCGAAGGGCATCTCGCGCAGGAGGTAGTAGCGGATGGCGTCCACGCCGTACTTGTCGATGAGCACCAGGGGGTCGATGACGTTCCCTTTGGACTTGGACATCTTGCCGCCCTCGAGGAGCAGCCAGCCGTGGCCGACGACCCGCTTCGGGAGCGGGATGCCGGCGGCCATCAGGATGATCGGCCAAATGATGCAGTGGAAGCGGACGATGTCCTTGCCGACCAGGTGCACGTCGGCCGGCCAGAAGCGCCGGTAAAGGCTGTCGTCCTCGCTCCCGTAGTCGAGGGCCGAGATGTAGTTCGTCAGGGCGTCGACCCAGACGTAGACGACGTGCTTGGGGTCGAAGGGCACCGGGATGCCCCAGTCGAAGGTGGTGCGGGAGACACAGAGGTCCTCCAGGCCCATCCTGACGAAGCTCACGACCTCGTTGCGCCGGGTGACGGGCTGGATGAAGTCGGGGTGCTCCTCGATGTAGGCCAGCAGGCGGTCGGCGTACCTGGACATGCGGAAGAAGTAGCTCTCCTCCTGCAGGAGTTCGACCCCCCGCCCGCAGTCCGGGCAGTTCCCGTCCACAAGCTGGCGCTCCGTCCAGAAGGTCTCGCAGGGGCTGCAGTACCAGCCCTCGTAAGCGGCTTTATAGATGTCCCCCTGCTCGTGCAGGCGGGTGAAGAGGTCGGCCACCACCCGCTTGTGCCGGGGCTCGGTGGTGCGGATGAAGTCGGAGTACTCGATGCCGAGGGCCGCCCAGAGGCGCTTGAACCCGGCCACGATCTCGTCCACGTACTCCTGCGGCGACCGGCCGCGGCTCTTCGCCGCCCGTTCGATCTTCTGCCCGTGCTCGTCGGAGCCGGTCAGGAACCACACGTCGTGCCCCGTGAGGCGCTTGAAGCGGGCCACCGCGTCGGCGGCCACCGTGGTATAGGCATGCCCGATGTGCAGGTTGTCGCTCGGGTAGTAAATGGGCGTGGTGATGTAGAAAGTCGGCCTGGACACAGGCCATCCCTTCTTTCTTCCAAGAACTACCGACAATTCTAACCGAGCAAATTCTTGCTTGTCAAGCCACGCCTGGCACGCTCTCCCTTCTCCTGGCACCATCCTCCCTTGTCCAACATTGTTACCAAAAAATTGCGCAAACCTATTGACTTATCATGGAATGCTTGGTACCATTTACTTGCATTATCATGTAGTGTTTTGTCGAAACCAACATAGGAGGGGAGGGGAAGTATGAAATCGACAGGTATTGTGCGCAAAGTGGACGAGCTCGGCCGGGTGGTTATCCCGATAGAGCTGCGGCGGACTCTGGGCATCGAAGAAAAAGACGCCCTGGAAATTTACGTCGACAACGAGAAGATTATTCTCAAGAAATATGAGCCCGCCTGCGTCTTCTGCGGCAATGCCGCGGACGTCCAGCATTACCGCGGGAAGCTGGTATGCCGGGAATGCGCTGTGGCGATGTTCGAAAAGGCCAAGGCCATCTAGCCCTGGGCCTGGACAAGCCGGTAACAAGAAAGGGGATGCTCGTGCAGCATCCCCTTTTTATGCTGCCGCTTTTAAGTAAAGTGCCTGACCCCTCGTATAATTCAGTTGGAAACTCGGTCTGAACAATTGAGTTGAGGGCGTATCTCTGAGACAATCAACATAGCGTTGGTCGGGGCCGCTCTTTGACCCCTTGAGGCCCGGAGGAACCCGGTGACTTCTTAAGTAAGAGTGAGAACCTGAGTTCGGTGTGCATTTCTCACCGTGAGCTGAGCCGGCCGCCTACCCGGCCCCGGAGATCAGCAGCGCCGGGGGTGCACCCGTGTGGCAAGCGGTCGAGTTCTTATCGTCTGCGAGGTTGTTAACGCACCGAAACCTCAGGGATACGCCCCCATTCTAACCACGCGGGGAGGGTTGGGATAATTGAGTTCCATTTACTGTGGCATCGATGTCAGTGCTGACTCCTGCGTGGTCTGTTGTCTGGATCATACCGGCCAGGCCCTCGGGGCCACCAGGTCGTTTAGCAATGACCTGGTGGGGGCTGAGGAACTGGTCGCCTTCTTGGTAGCGTTGGCCAAAGAACATGAAGCTTCCGGTTTGGAGATCGGGCTTGAGGCCACCTCGGTTTACGGCATCCACCTGCGTGACTTTTTACTCGCTGCTCGAGAGCTGGCCGAATTCGCCGCTCAGGTTTACGAGATCAATCCGTACCTGGTGGCGAGCTTTAAGAAGGCCCTCCCGAAACGCCCCAAGACCGATCACCTCGATGCGGCCGCCATCGCCGAGCGGGTGCGCTTTGGGCATCTCCCGCCGTTTACACCGGTACGGGCGGTTACCAGTCCTCTTCTACAGCTGACACGTTTTCGCCTGCATATCGTGCAGACCTTAGCCCTGGAGCAGACCCGGGCGCGTAACTACATCTTTCTGAAGTTCTCGAACTACCACCGGGACAAGCCCTTCAGTTCTCTCTTCGGCAATTCCTCACTGGCAGTACTCACGGAGTATACCCCTGAGGAACTGCTGAACCTGGAGTTGGAAGACCTGGCCGCGTTTATTCTCAGCAACGGTAACCATAGTCTGAAAGACCCCAAGGAATACGCCCGCTCTTTGCAGGCCACGGCCCGACGGGCCTATCGCCTGCAGCCGCAGATGGGCTCGGCGGTGGAGACCGTGCTTGGCATGACGCTTGCCAACATTGACTTTTTCAAGGGCCAGATCCGTAAGCTGGACCAGCTTATCGGCCGCCATCTGAAGGCTATCCCGCAGACCCTGACCACGGTTCCCGGTATCGGTCCAGTGACCGCCGCCGGGATGATCGCGGAAATCGGGGACATCGCACGTTTCCCCAGTGAGAGGGCTTTGGCCCAGTATGCAGGCTTGACCTGGAGCCGCTACCAGTCCGGAAACTTCGATGCCGAGGATCGTTCACTATCAAAAACCGGCAACCGCTATCTTCGCTATTACCTGGTTGAGGCAGCCAACTCGTTGCGGGTGCATAACGAGGAGTACCGTGCCTACTACCAGACCAAGTATGGGGAGGTCCCCAAGCATCAACACAAACGGGCGTTGGTCTTAACGGCCCGAAAGCTGGTCCGCCTGGTCTATGCACTGCTGAGCAAAGGCCAAATCTATGGCAAGGGGCAGGTGAGCCTGTAAACCCTTCACTCCGATCTTAGGTTTACCATTTATTACCGGCTACCTTATCCTGTAGTTGGTCCAATCATTTGTTGCTTTCTTGAGATCGAATCTAATGATTTTCCAGTTTGACCCCCTTGACTGTTGCACCGTGAGTCTTACTTAAAACTTAGAACTGGAAGCGGGCGGCGCGCTCCATGTATTTCTCCAGGAGCGGGCTCTCCCCGGTGGCCAGGTACTCCCGGATGACGTCCGGGCGCCGGGCGCGCAGGCCCTCGTTAAGGATGGTCACCGCCAGGTGGGTCGGCGGCGGGAGCATGGTCTGGTCCTGGAAGACGACCTGCGAGGGCAGGATGCGCGTGTCCAGCATCAGGATGCCGAACAGGAGCGCGTGCACCTCCGGGGTGCGCATTTTCCGCCCGCCCGGCTCGGCGTTCGGGCAGTAAGGCAGCCGGAATTCGACGATTTTCCTCGGGAGGGTTATCCCGTGCTCCCGCTGGTACTTCTCGGCGACCTTCTCCAGGTCGCGCGTCCGGTTCTGCTTCTCGTAGTCATCCGGGTGCAGTACGTTGTAGACGCGGCAGCTTAACGGGCGCACCGGGTGGATCAGGCAGTTCTTGTCCTCGCCCAGGAACGGGCAGCCGACCCCCGGCTCGGCCAGTTCGAGATAGAAGAACTCAACGGCCTTGCGGATCAGCTCCTGGTGGCGGTCCCCAAGGTGGTCCCGGATATAGCGGTAAATATTCAGGTACTCGGCCAGCGCCGCCGGCGGCGGGTCTATGCAACACCGGCCGCAGCGCCGGCAGTCCCCGTCCGGCACCTGCGCATAAACTTTTTCCAGCGCCTCAAACATCCGGCTGCTTTCGGCGAAGGCCAGGGCCGAATAAACTTGCGAGATTGGCAACATGTCCTGCGCTCTCCCCTTTCCCACTGCACCATTCCAAAGAAATTCGCGCCGCACAATGCGACATCCTTCCGGCGACCTTTGCATCAGCGGCGCCGGATGGGGTAAAATCTTGGTATATGACCCCGAACATCCGTCTGAAGGGGGCCTGGCGCCTTGGGCTTTTCCTTCTTCGATATCTTCTGGATCATCTTCCTGCTCACGGCCATCATCCCGATGCTCCGCCAGCAGGCCATTGAGCGGACCCGACTCCGGCTCATCCACCAGATCGAACAAAAAAGAGGGTCCCGCGTCATCACCCTCATCCACCGTCAGGAACTCCTGAGCCTTCTCGGCATTCCCCTGACCCGGTTCATCAACATCGAGGACTCAGAGCAGGTCCTGCGGGCCATCCGGCTGACGCCCGACGACCTGCCGATCGACCTGGTGCTGCACACCCCGGGCGGGCTGGTCCTGGCCGCCGAACAGATCGCCCGCGCTCTCCAGAAGCACCCGGCCCGGGTAACGATCTTCGTGCCCCACTACGCGATGTCCGGCGGGACGATGATCTCCCTGGCCGCCGACGAAATCGTCATGGACGAAAATGCCGTCCTGGGCCCGGTCGACCCGCAACTCGGCAACTACCCCGCCGCATCTATTTTAGAGGCCGTGCGCCAGAAAGGCAAGGAAAAGGTCGACGACGAGACCCTGATCATGGCCGACATCTCGGCCAAGGCCTTGAACCAGGTAGAGGACTTCGTGCGGGAGTTGCTCTCGGACAAGATGAGCGCGGAGGACGCCCGGACCGTCGCCCGGGCGCTTTCCAGCGGCCAGTGGACGCATGACTACCCGATCACCTGCGAGAAGCTCTGCGGCCTGGGCCTGCCGGTGAGGAACGAAATGCCGCCGGAGGTCTACCAGTTAATGGAGCTTTATCCCCAGCCCGCCCAGCGCCGTCCCTCGGTGCAGTTCATCCCGGTCCCCTACCGCGGCCGAGAGGAAAACGGGCGGCGGGGCGGCAACGGGTAGAGCGCCGGGCGCGGACGGGCAGCCCGCACCCTTTCCCCGCCGGGTCCGGCTACGCGAATCAATGAGGGTAGGGGATCTCTCCCGGAGCGGCTTGCGGATCATCAACGGCTGTTAACGCCCCTCCAGCTCTATCAGGCCCGCGCCGGGGCAGGACGGCGGCGTGCCGTCCGGGCTCACGCAACTCACCTGCACCTTCGCCCGGTGCGGCAGGTAGTGCCAGACAAGGGCGCTGAAGTGTTCAATCGTCCCGGGCCGGGCCGCGTGCACCTGGCGGACCCGGACTCCATCGACCCACTCACTGGCCTTATACTCAAGTTCCCGGTCGAGATACGGTTTCACCGCATCGGCGATGTCCTCGTCGGCGTCCTCGAGGTATACCTGTTGACCGTCAAAACAGAGCTTGCCCCCCAGCCGTCCGCGGGTCAGAAAAGCGACCAGCAAAGCGATAACGCCTCCCTGTTTGTGTTTCCGGTTTGTGTCTAATATAACCCGCGAACCGGAATTTGACAAATCCCCCTCTACGGGCTTATGGGCCGGGGCTCGGCCTGCTGAAAGGTCTCGATGACCTTTTCGTCGAGCCAGTGGGTGGACGGCATCGCCTGCTCGGCGAAATACTTGACGATGCCGGAGTGGATCGCGAAGGCCACCCGGTCCTGGTAGGAGGGGTCCTGGAGCAGGCGGCGTTCCTTTGAATTCGTCAGGAAACCGACCTCCACGATCACCGCCGGCACGCTGCTCTCCCGGCAGAGGAAATAGTCGTTTTCCTTGGGCACCCGGCGGGTGTTCGCCAGGATACGCACCAGTTCGGCCTGGATGGCGTGGCTGAGCCTTTTTGCCGGCTCGGAACCGGGGCAGGAAAAGGTCTGAGCGCCATGCTGGCCGGGGTCGCTGAAGCTGTTGGCGTGGATGCTGACCATAACGTCCGCCCTGTGCTCCCGGGCCAGGGCGACGCGCCGGGCAAGATCCTCCCTCCGCACGGAGGAAAGGCGGCCGTCCTTCTCCCGCGTCATGACCACCTGCGCCCCTCCCTGGCGCAGGTAATCGGCCAGCCGCTTGGCGATGGCCAGGTTGATGTCCTTCTCCAGCACGCCGTCGGCGCGCATTCCACTGTCCGCGCCGCCGTGTCCGGCGTCGACGACGATCGTTTTGTTTACCAGGAGCCAGGACAGGGCGGCCACCGTCCGCCGCTGCAGGTACTGGTCCACCAGGCGGTAGCCCTGGAGGGCCAGCAGAATTCCGCCGATAAACAATGCCAGCAGGATGGCATGGCCCAGCCGCAGGCGGTATACGCCCCCGTAAAATGGCAAAATAAGACCCCCTTTCCAGTTACTCGTTAAAGAGTATGCTACTGGCAGGGGGCATATGAGCTTATGGAATGCGGTTTAACGCTTCGAGAACTGCGGTGCGCGGCGGGCCTTCTTCAGGCCATACTTGCGGCGTTCCTTCATCCGCGGGTCGCGGGTCAGGAATCCGGCCTTCTTGAGCACCGGGCGGAAGTTGGGGTCCGCCTGGATGAGCGCCCGGGCGATACCCAGCCGGACCGCGCCGGCCTGGCCGCTGATGCCGCCGCCAAGCACCCCGGCGCGGACGTTGAACCGCCCCGTCACGCCGGCCATCTCCAGCGGCTGGCGGACGATCATCTCCAGGGTCCGCCGGCCGAAGTATTGCCCGACGTCCCGGTTATTGACGCTGATATCGCCCTGACCCGGGGTAAGGAATACCCGGGCGATAGCGTTCTTCCTGCGACCGGTGCCGTAGAACTGTACCTGTGCCATTGCTTCTTTCTCCCTCCTCTACCGCGCCCAGACTTCCGGCCGTTGCGCCTCGTGCGGATGCTCGGCGCCCCGGTAGACCTTGAGCTTGCGCGCCATCCGGGCTCCCAGCCGGTTGTGGGGCAGCATCCCGACGACCGCCTTGCGGATGGCTTCCTCCGGCTTGCGCGCCATAAACTCGCGGTAGGTCATGGTCTTCAACCCCCCCGGATAACCCGAGTGGCGGTAATACATCTTCTTATCCAGCTTGTTGCCGGTGAGGACGCACTTCTCGGCATTGATAATGATTACGTGGTCACCCGTGTCCACGTGGGGCGTAAAGGTGGGCTTGTGCTTGCCCCTCAGGATAGCCGCCGCCTCAGTGGCCAGCCGGCCCAACGGCTTCCCCGCCGCGTCCAGGATGTACCATTTGCGTTCGATTTCTTCAGCCTTCGCCATATACGTGCTCAAGTAAGGTTACCTCCCGCAGATGCCTGCAACCAAAGTATTGCCAATTGAGAGTCATACATCCCTATTTTAATGAAGCCCCCAGGCGGTGTCAAGGGGAACTCCCGTACGCTGTCAGCACCTTCATTCTTAAAGTTGCCGCTGACCCCTTGACTTCCCTGTCCTGGGTCATTATACTTATTATAGATTTAGAAAGGTTCTAATGTGATAACCATGATAGATGTCCTGCAAAAACTTGGTTTGCGGGCCACGCCCCAGAGGCTGGCCATTCTGGCTCTCCTCGAGGGAAACACGAGCCATCCCTCGGCGGAGGAGATTTACGCCCAACTGAAGCCGCGGTTCCCGTCCCTGTCGCTGGCCACGGTCTACAACACCCTGGAGGCTCTGGCGAGAGGCGGCGTCCTGCAGGAAATCGACATCGACCCCGAGCGGCGGCGGTTCGACCCGAACCCCGCCCCGCACTGCCACTTCCGGTGCCTCCGCTGCGGGCGAGTGTTCGACTGGCCGGGGGTTCCGCCGGAAACACCCCGGCCCGAAGATGCCGCCGGGTTCCTGATCCAAAGGGCGACCGTCCACCTGTACGGCCTGTGCCCCGACTGTGCGCCCCCGGGAAATAAGGCGCCCGGTGGAGACAAAGAAGATTGAACCCCTGAACTACCCCGGGAGCGTGTTCCAGTACCTGGCCCTCGTCAGGCAACACAACCCGGAACTGGCCGCAGGGCTGGCGGACGCCCTCAAGGGGCGGGAGAAGACCCCGGCTTAAAACCCCGGGACGAGACCGGACGGTGGCCATAAAAAACCATCGATACTGGGAAAAATCAATTCAGATCTTTAAGGAGGCGTAAACGATGGAACTGGTCATTGAAAACAAGCTCGGGAGCGCGAAGGGAACCGTTGTGGAGGAGGCCGTGGCCGCCAACCGGCGCGGGGAAAGCATGGAGGTCGGGTGGTACCTGGCCGCCGCCCGCCAGGCGCAGCGGGAGGGATACCCGGAGATCGCGGAGGTCCTGAAGGCCATCGCCCTGGATGAGGCCTGGCACGCCGCCCGCTTCGCGGAACTGAACGGGGAGATCGGCGGCACACGGGAGAACCTGGAGAAGGCCCTGGCCGGCGAGCAAGCGGCCAACCGCCACAAGCGCGAGGCCGCCGTGAAGGCCAAGGAGAACAACATCGACGAAGCCCACGACGTCTTTGACGAGGCCGCCCGGGACGAGGCGCGCCACGCCCGCGCCCTGCAAGGCTTGTTACAGCGCTACTTCGGAGCACGCTGAAAGCGGTACACCCTGAGTTGAACGGGGGGCGGCACCGGGCCGCCCCCCGTTCCTTTTTCAAAACTGCAGAAGCCGCCATCGCACTCCAGTCGGAATTAGCACCCCCGGCTTAACCATTAGGACGGCTTACTCCTTTTTATGCCTTCTCCCGCCTGTTGCATCCATTAGAGGAAGTCCCTACACTACAATCAGCTATGTGAATGTGATCACTTGCACCTATAAGGAGGGGTTAAGAGTGTTTAAAGTCCTGTTCGCCACCGACGGCTCGGAGAACTCGATCCGCGCGGCCCGCCACCTCTGCCGCCTGGCCAAGGAGCATCCCGCAATGGCCGTCACGGTCGTCCACGTCGTGGACCCCACCCATACCCTGGCGGTCCCGGCCTGGACCAATCCCAAGGAGGTTGAGCAACAGGTCGAGGAGTGGGCCCGCGGCGCGATGCAGCGCACACTGAAGGTCTTCAAGGAGGCGGGAGTCGATGTCGAGTCAAGCATCGTCCACGGGAAAGCCGGTGAAACGATTGTCGAAATGGCCAAACGGCACGGATTTGATCAGATTGTCCTCGGCACGCGCGGTCAGACCAGGCCTCACGGGCTGGTATTGGGGACGGTCAGCCAGCAGGTTATGCACCTTACGGAAACACCGCTGACCCTGGTCAAATAGAGGCGTCTGGGAGCCCGAAGTCGATCTGCCGGGACTCAACGCTCGCCCGCAGGACGCGGACCGCAACCTCGTCCCCCAGGCGATAGACCTTGCCCGTGCGCTGGCCGACCAGGCGGTAGCCCTTTTCCTCGTAAGTGTAGTAGTCGTCGGTCAGGTTGGTCATGCTGACCAGGCCCTCGACTGTGTTCTCGAGTTCGACGAACATGCCGAAGGGGGTCACGCCGCTGATGATCCCCGGGAAGACCTGCCCGATCTTGTCCTGCATGTAGGCCGCTTTCTTCAGGTCCATGGCCTCGCGCTCGGCCTCGACGGCCAGGCGCTCCTGATCCGAGGAATGCCGGGCGAGTTCCGGCAGGCGCGTCTTGAGGGCCTTCGCACGCTTCGCGGACAGGCCTCCCTCGAGCACCTCGCGGATAATACGGTGGATCAGGAGGTCCGGGTACCGCCTGATCGGCGAGGTGAAGTGGGTGTAGTCCGGGGAGGCCAGGCCGAAGTGCCCGAGCTGCTCGGTAGCGTACCGCGCCTGCTTCATTGACCGCAGGGTGACGGCGTTGACCAGCCGCTCCTCCTTTTTGCCCGCCACCTGGTCCAGGACACGCTGCAGCGCGCCGGGCTTGACCTCCGGGAAGCCCCGGACGGCATAGCCCAGGGTGTGCAGGAGGTCCTGCAGGCTCTGTAACTTTGCGGGGTCAGGGCGCTCATGGACGCGGTAGACAAAGGGCACCCCGAGCACGCGGAAGTGGCGGGCCACCACCTCGTTCGTGATGAGCATGAACTCCTCGATGATCTGCTCGGCGATGCTGCGCTCCACCCGGTAGAGTTCCACAGGGCGGCCCAGCTCGTCGAGCTTCACTTTGGCCTCGGGAAGGTTGAAGTCGATGGCGCCCTTGCGGAAGCGCCGCTCGCGCAGGGTGAGGGCCAGCCGCTCCATCTGGCGGAAGTGTTCCACCAGCGGCGCATAGCGCTCGGTGACGGCCGGGTCTTCGTCGCGCAGGATCTTCCGCACGCTGGTGTAGGTCATGCGCTCGGTCGTGCGGATCACCGACGGGAAGATCTCGTAGTCGACGACCTCCCCGCGCCCGTCGACCTCCATCACCACCGACATCGTCAGGCGGTCCACCCGGGGATTCAGGCTGCAGATCCCGTTAGAGAGGCGTGGCGGCAGCATCGGGATGACCATGCCGGGCAGGTAGAAGCTCGTGCCCCGCTTCGCCGCCTCCCGGTCCAGGGCGCCGCCCTCGCGCACATAGTAGCCGACGTCGGCGATGTGTACGCCGAGCCGCCAGCGGTCCGGCCTGAGAACCTCCAGGCTGACGGCGTCGTCCAGGTCCCTGGCGTCCTCCCCGTCGATGGTCACGATGGTCCAGGAACGCAGGTCGCGCCGCCCGTCCAGGTCGGCCTCGCTGATGGTCTCCGGCACGCTTTCGGCCTCGGCCACGACCTTGCGGGGGAACTCCTCCGGCAGCCCGAAGCGGCGGCAGAGGGCCAGGATGTCCATCCCCGGCGCGTCGGCGGGGCCGAGGACCTCCATCACCTTCCCCTCCGGGCCGCGTTTCGGCGCCGGCCAGGCGGTGATGGCCGCCACCACCTTGTCCCCGGACCTGGCGCCGTTATGCCGCCCCGGAGGGATGAGGACGTCGTAGGGCAGGCGGACCTCGTCGCAGACGACGAAGGCGTGCTTGCCGCGGCGCTGGAAGGTGCCGACCACCCGCTCGTTCGCCCGTGCGAGGACCTTGACGATCTCACCCTCGCGCTTCCCGTTCCGGCCCGGCATCACGCGCACGACGACGCGGTCGTTATGCATGGCCCCGTTGAGGTTGGCCGCGCCGACGAAGACGTCCGGCTCCCCCGGCCTCTTCGGGATCACGAAGCCGTAGCCCTTCGGGTGGCCCTGCAGACGCCCGGCGACCAGGTTCATCCGCTCCGGCAGGCCGTAGCGCGCGGCGCGCGTGACGTAGATGTCGCCCTCGTTCTCCAGCTCCTTCAACAGGCGCCGGAAGCGCCGCACCTCCGCCGGCGGGATACCGAAGGCCACGACCAGTTCGCCTTCGGTCATCGGGCGGTAGGCGCTCTCGTTCATGTAGGCCAGGACTTTTTCCTTCGTTACCATACGCTTAAAGCCCGATCTCCCCGGCTATCCCCTTCATGGCCTCCAGGCCCAGGGCAATGAAATCCTCCAGCGACAGGCCGATGTCGGCGCAGGCCTTCATCGTTTCCCGGTTCGCCCCGCGGGCGAAGGACTTTTCTTTGAAGCGGTGCGTTAAGAAGGGCACGTCCACCGGGGCAAGCTTCTTCTCCGGGCGGATCAGCGCGCCGGCGACGATGAAACCCGTCAGCGGGTCGGTCGCGAAGAGAGCCTTGTCCATCAGGCTGCGCCGCGGCAGCCCGTGGCGGTCGTTGTGGACCTTCACCGCATACACGATGTCGTCGGGCAGGCCCGCCTCCTCGAGCATCACCGCTCCTTCGATGCTGTGCCGGTCGGGGTCGTCCTTTGTCCGCTCGTAATCGATATCGTGCAGCAGGCCCGCAAGGCCCCAGCGCTCGGGATCCTCGCCGAAATGCTCGGCCAGGCGGCGCATCACGGCCTCGACAGCCAGGCTGTGGTTGAACAGGTTCTTGTTCTTCAGGTTCTCGCGCAGCAACTTCAAGGCTTCCTCTCTCTGCAATCCAAAGACCTCCCAATAACTAGCTGAGAAATTCCTGCGGCGAATCCATGGCTTTTTTCCGAGGTCTGCCAAACACACCGCAGTCTGACAAGATTTTATCATATTTTTCCCTTTAAGGAGCCGTAACAGACAAAGCAAGACACCGGCTCAAGATAAGCGTAAAAGACCCGACAACTAAACCACCAATGTATTCTCTTCGATACGTCCCGCTCACCAATCCGCGGAGGGGGTGTTGACGATGAAGATTGCCGAATCCTGCATCCTGATGACCAGCAGATACGACTATCGTGAAAAGTACACGCGGGAAGAATCCCTGCGGGCTTGGATCGGCGACCGGACGCTTGCCGCGGCGCGCGCCGCAGATCAATCCCGGATCGCGGCGGCCGCTGAAGATCAACCGGTGTTATCCGCAGAGGGCCGGAAGGCTTCGGCCGAAGGTTTGGGCATCTCCGGCGGCGCACTCGATGACGATGACACCGTTGTGATTACCGTCCCCGAAAAAGAAAAGCAGAAGATGCTGATCATTAAGAAACTGCTGAAGGTCCTGACGGGCAAGGACATTAATTTCGTCCTGCCAAGGATTGAGATCGACAAGGAAGGGCCGACCTCGGCGGAAGCGGCCGGGACCCGGGCGCAGGCCCCGGCGGAACCGCAGCGTCGGGGCTGGGGAGTGGAGTACAGTTACCACGAATCGTACCACGAGAAGGAAACACTCTCCGTGGCGGCGCGGGGAATAATCAAGACGGCCGACGGCCGAGAGATTGATTTTGAAGTGCAGCTGAACATGTCCCGGGAGTTTATGCGGAGCAAACATATCGAGTTCCGGGCCGGCGACGCCCTGCGGGATCCCCTGGTCATCAACTATAACGGAACGGCCGCCGAGCTGACGGGCACCAGGTTCCGCTTTGACCTTGATTTCGACGGCAGCGACGATGAGATCCCCTTCCTGCGGCCCGGCAGCGGCTTTTTGGCCCTGGACGTGAACGGCGACGGGGTTATCAACGACGGGCGCGAGCTTTTCGGGGCGGCCTCGGGCGACGGGTTCGCCGAGTTGGCGGCGTATGATGAGGACCAAAACGGCTGGGTCGACGAGAACGACCCCGTCTTCGAGCGGCTGCGCATCTGGACCAAGGACGAAGCCGGCAACGATGTCCTTTTCGCCCTCGGCGCGAAGGGGATCGGGGCGGTATACCTGGGGAGCATCGACGCGTTTTTCGGGTTCAAGGACCGGGATAACGCGCTCCTGGGACAGGCCCGTAAAGCGGGGGTGTTTGTGAGAGAGGACGGTACCGCGGGCACCGTCCAGCAGATCGACCTGGTGGTTTAGCGCGCGGCACCGCCCGGCCCGCCGTTCAGCGCGGCGGAGGTGCGGATGAACTTGGCCGTCGCCTGGGCCGCCGGCGTGCCGTCGTCCAGCCGGGCCTCGGCTTTCAGCTCCACGAGGCGCCCCTTCTGCCGCAGCGGCCGCGCCGTGACGTGGATCGTCCGCCCGGTGGGCACTCCGTGGCGGAAGCGGACCGTCATCTCGGCGGTCATGGCCGGCAGGCCGTGCCGCCAGCACCACTGCGCCATAACCTCGTCGAGCACCGTCAGCACCAGGCCCCCGTGCGTCCAGCCCGGCCAGCCCTGGTGCTCCGGTCGCGGCGTGAAGGTGGTCGCCAGGGTTTCCCCGTCCTCGACGAAGGAGAGCCTGAGGCCGATAGGGTTGTCCCGCCCGCAGGCGAAGCACATGCGTGGATCCTGCCCGCCCACGACATCACCCGCCTTCGCCGGAATCTCACCACTCCAGCTTATAATAGTGCTCGGTGACCGCCGTTCCGCCCATGGGGACGTTGTGCTCCTCACGGTAGACGGCAAATCCGAAACTGCGATACACGGCGGCCGCCGCGGGCAGGATGGAGAGCGTCCTGAGCCACATTCCCCGGTATCCAGCCCGCCGGGCGAAGCCGATCGCCTCACCGACCAAGCGTTTCCCCAGGCCCCGCCCCCGGTGGCCCGCCGCCACGGCAAACCACTGCAGGCGCGCGTAGCCGGGAGCACAGCCCGCCGCGCCGTCGACCACGATGATCGAGCCGACGAGCTCCCCTTGCGCTTCGGCGACCAGGAAGAGATGGCGCGCGGCGTCGAATTCCCGGGCGATACGGGGTACGTCTTCGCGGGCGTAGTTCAGGAAGTCCTCGTTGAACCCGTACTCGTCCCGGTAGATGCCGTAATTAAGGTTGATAACGCCGTCCACGTCTGCGAACCCAAAAGGCCGTATGACGACCTCGTCCGAGGTCATGCCTACCATACCCCCTGTTCGCGCCGGGCAAATCCGGCGTTCAAGCCTTGGCACCATAATATGTCACCAGGGGCCGCATATCAAGGGTAACGTTCGACAACAGCCGGCCTCATAACGTTTAAAGGGGCATTGCCGCATGCCCCTTTCAAAGACGGGTTCGCGTGCCTTTCCTAGCAACCGTGCCCGTGGCCGCCGCAGTGATGGTCGGCCTCCCCGTGGTGGCACTGCGAAGGACCGGTGGCCAAGGAACCGGACAGAAAGGCCTGCAGGACGCCGTCCACCGAGCCCTGGGCCCCGATGATCACGGTAACCCCGTGCTGTTCGAAAAGGTTCCGGGCCGCCGGCCCCATACCGCCGGCGATGATGTGGGTTACGCCCAACCCGGACAGGAAGCGGGGGAGGAACCCGGGCTGGTGTCCGGGGTTGGCGATGACCTCGCGGCTCTCTTCCCGGCCGTCTTCGACCTCGACAATCGTGAAAGCCGGGCAGTGTCCGAAGTGAGCCGCCACCTCATTGCCTTCCGTCGCCAGGGCGATTTTTGCGTTCATAGGGTTTGCCTCCTTAAAAAGATACCTAACGGCGGATCCCGTGATGCGCGCCGACACTGGCCCCGCCGGCGGGTTCCAGTTCCCCGTTGGTGAATTTTTTGATCGCCTCTTCCACCGTGCCCGCGCAGCCGGTATAGCATTTGATCCCGGCCGTCTCAAACACGCGGTAGGCGTTAGGTCCAAGGTTGCCCGTGAGGACTACGTCGACTTTCGCGCCGGCAACGGCCTGGCTCGCCTGCACCCCGGCTCCGCCGCCGCTCGCCGCGGCGCTGTTGTCCAGGGTTTCCACCTTGCCGCTTTCAGTGTCGTAAATGACGAAACAGGAGCAACGGCCGAAACGTGGATCGACCCGGTCCGTCAACCGTGAGCCGGTGGCCGATACTGCAACACGCATTCATCCTGCCTCCCTGAAAGGATATAACATGTTCAGTTTAAGGTACTGAGCACCCGCTCCCAGACGTTCTTCAGATCATCCGCCGGACCGCCGACGGCGCTTTCGGCCACCGTGCTGCGGTTTACCTGCGCTCTGGTAAAGGCTTTGTCATAGCGGATGCGGCCCGCCACCTGCAGTCCCCGTTTGCGGGCCCATTCGGCGATACGGTCACTCATTTCGACGTTAAGGTCGGCTTTATTGATGCACACAAGGGCCGGTACGCCGAAATGGTCGGCCAGTTCGGCCACCCTTGCCAGGTCGTGTTCGCCCGAAACGGTGGGTTCGGTCACCAGTACCAGCAGGTCGGCGCCGCCGATGGAAGCGATGACCGGGCAGCCGATGCCGGGCGGCCCGTCGACCAGGATCAGGCAGCGACCTTCCTTTTCGGCCGTTTCCCGAGCCTTCTTGCGCAGGAAGCTGACCAGCTTGCCCGAGTTTTCTTCGGCGATGCCCAATTGGGCGTGGATCATCGGGCCGAAGCGGGTCACCGAGCTATACCAACGGCCGTTTACCGCGTCCTCGAAGGCGATCGCCTTCTCGGGACAGAAGTAGGCGCACACCCCGCATCCTTCGCACATCAGAGGGTCGACGGCGTACCTCACAGGCGTCCCGTCCTGCGGCACGATGGCCTCAAACCGGCAAAGTTCGTAGCATTTGCTACAGCCGTTGCAGTGTTCCTCCCGGACACGGGCGGTCTTCCCGCCGCTGAACCCGCCGGACTCCTGGACCACGGGATTCAGGACGAGGTGCAGGTCGGCGGCGTCCACGTCACAGTCGACCAGGAGCGGGGTCTCGGCCATAGCCGCAAAGGAGGCGACAATACTGGTCTTGCCCGTTCCCCCTTTGCCGCTGACGACCACTACCTCCCTGACCGGCCCGCGGCCGGCGGACAACTCCTCCTGCATCCTGCGTGCTTGATCCGCGTTAACAACAGTCAGTCGTTTCACCGGGCCACCATCCTCTCCACGGCCCCGAACAGCATCTCAAAACGGCCCGCGTAACCGGGAATGGCAGCCGCCATTTTCCCGCGGGAGTAGGCCTCGGCCACCCGCCGGTCGTCCGGGATTTCGGCCAGGATTTTGACCCGCCTCTGCCGGCAGAACTCCCGGGCGCTGTCGTTGTCTTCCTCGGCCCGGTTCACGACAATCGCATGGGGGAGGCCTAACTCCCGCACCATGTCGAGAGCCAGGCCCAGGTCATGCAACCCGAAAGGCGTCGGCTCGGTCACCAGGACCACGAAGTCCGCCCCTCTGATCGCGGCGATCACCGGACAGGAAGTTCCGGGAGGGACATCGATAACCTGCACGGCGCCCTCGCCCGCCGCCCTCCGGACCGCCTTGATCAAAGGAGGGCTCATCGCCTCCCCCACACGCAGCCGACCATGGATAAAGATCACCGGCCCGGCCTGTCCCTTTTCCACAACGCCCACCAGGCGCTCGGTCTCGGCAATGGCCTCCGCCGGGCAGACCAGGAAACATCCCCCGCAGCTGTGACACATCGCGGGAAAAGTCAGGATCTTGTCGCCCACCGACGCGATCGCCCCGAACCGGCAGACCTCGGCGCAAAGACCGCAATTGACGCACCGACCCGGGTCCACCTCGGGCACGGGGACGTTCACCACCTTCTCATCCTCTATCTTCGGACGGAGGAAAAGGTGACCGTTGGGCTCCTCGACGTCACAGTCCAGGTAGCAGACGGGGCGCCCCTGTTTCCCCAAAACCAGGGCCAGGTTGGTGGCCACGGTGGTCTTGCCCGTGCCGCCCTTGCCGCTGGCGACAGCAATGCGCAGCGGCCTAGATGGCTTCATCCTGGTTCTTTTCCCGTCGCACAGCATCCAGGCGTCCCTTGACTTCCTTCAAGGCCCTCTCCAAATCAGCGGCCTGGGCGGAAAGCATTTCGATCTCTTCCTCACGGGTCGCCGGGCCGTAGCCCCAGGCAGGGCCCCAGGTATATGCTCGGCCCCACCCCGGGGCCCCCCACCAGCCGCACCACCCGCGGCCGCCCCAGCGGCCGAAACCACGACCGAAGCCGCGCCCGAAGCCACGGCCAAAACCCCGGCCGGAACCGAAACCGGCCGCAGGATCGGCGTATCCCTGCGCGCCGAAGCCACTGCAAAACCCCAGGCCGCGTCCCGTGCGCGGGCCCGCTCCAAGCGGACCTGTCCGATCTCCAGCAGGCATACCTATGATCCCTCCTAAGGTTTTATTAAAATTTGTGAATCCGGGCTTCCGTTTTACGTCCGGCTTCCGCCTCTCCCGCCCTGTCCACGACCCTGGCCGCCGCCCTGGCCGCGACCTGCACCACCGCCGATGCCACCACCCTGGCCGCGACCCGTACCGCGGCCCTGGCCACAACCCCGACCACGACCGCCACCCTGGCCGGCACCACCACCGCAAGACCCTGCTCCGCGGCCCGTTCCGGGCCCCCGGCCCTGCGGGCCTGTTCCGTCTCCTCTCGGCATTAAACTCACCCCCGCCTTCATGGTAATGATCTTATGTTCAATACTACTATAGCCCTCATTATGGACGAATGTCAACAATGATTTCGGGGAGAAAATAGAAAGGCCCCACCCGGGTTTGGGTGGGAGCCGTGACTGCCTTATCGGGACAGGCGGCTTCTCTGTCTTAAAGCTTAGGGCTGACGCTCGACCTGCATAGCCGTGATCGGAATATAGCCGAGCTTCTCCACCAGGGTCTTCTGCACCTCGTCGCTGACCATGTAGTCCAGGAAGGCCTTGACCGCGCCGGTCGGCTCTCCCTTGGTATACATGTGCTCGTAGGACCAGAACGGGTACTTGCCGGTGCCGATATTGTCGGTCGAGGGCTCAGCGCCGTCGATCTTCATGGCCTTTACGCTGCCGTCAACGTAAGAGAGGGCCAGGTAGCTGATCGCGCCCGGGGTCTCGGAGACGATCTTGCGCACGGTGCCGGACGACTCCTGCTCGGCGTCACCCTTGGCCTCTTCGGTGCCATCCATGACATACTTCTTGAAGGTCGCACGGGTACCGGAACCCTTGGCCCGGTTGACGAGGACGATCTTCTGGTCGTCGCCGCCGACTTCCTTCCAGTTCTTGATCTTGCCGGTAAAGATGTCCTTGATCTGCTGCTTGGTCAGGTTGTCCACCTTGTTGCTCGGGTGGGTGACGAGGGCGAAGCCCACAACGCACACCTTATGGTCCTTCAACTGCGAGGCGTCGATGCCGTCCTTCTCTTCGGCGAAAACGTCGGAGTTCCCGATGTCCGCGCCGCCGCTGGAGACCTGGCTCAGGCCGGTGCCGCTGCCGCCGCCCTGGACGGAGATCTTGACGCCGGAGTTCTCGGCCATAAAGGCGTTCGCCGCCTCTTCGACCAGCGGCTGCAGCGCCGTGGAGCCGACGGCCGTAATGTTGCCGGAAAGCTCCTGTTCCTGCTGCTGGGGCTTCTCGGAGCCATCCTGCTGCCCGCAGCCGCTCACTACCAGGGCCACGGCAAGCACCGCCACGGCCAGTACGGCAAACCACTTGGTTTTAAGGATCACCGTTATTCCTCCCTTTGCGGTTTCGTCTTAATAAGCTGAGTCTGGCTTGACTTCCGGGAGAACTGCCGCCTTCATTATCCCCTCCCCGCGCCGGAGTTGTTGCCTCCGTACTACTAGCCAAGCATACTGCGCCTTTGTTAACTGTCCGTTATCATCCGGTTAAAAGCTAATTAATTCCAGGTTAAATTTTGCCCCCGCCGGTCGCGGACGTACTTGCTGCCGGGGACGGTCTTGGCGTAGCGCTTCACCTCGGCCGCCCGCTCCGCGACGGCACGGGCGTCACAGGCCCCGGCGCAGTCGATGATGCCTGTGGAAATATACGTTAAAATATAGACATTAGGATAATTGCGCTAAACCGGACTCTTGACATGGATGGGAGGTTTTGTGAGGAGTGAGGATCGCCGTCATTGCCGATGTCCACGGCAACCTGTACGCGTTGCAGGCTGTTTTGGCCGATGTAAGGCGGCACGGGGTGGAAAGGGTTTTCTGCGCGGGCGACCTGGTGGGTTACGGGCCACAGCCCGGTGAGGCTATTGCCCTGCTTAAAGAGGAACGGATTCCGACGGTTATGGGCAACTACGACGACGCCATAGGCCACGGGCGCCTCATTTGCGGGTGCGACTACAAGGACCCGGCCGACCTCAGGCTGGCGGAAAAGTCCATCGAGTTTACCCTGTGGGCTACGACGGACGGGGACAGGGCCTACCTCCGTTCCCTACCCGCCGATCTCCGGCTTGATTACGGAGGCAAGAGCCTCGTGGTGGTCCACGGGAGCCCCTTGCGCCTGAACGAGTACCTGCACGCCGACACCCCCGCCGAAACCCTTGAAATGATGCTTGACCGGGCCGGGGCGGACGTTCTTGTTTGCGGGCACACCCACGTTCCCTATCACCGACAGGTGGGCGCCAGGCATGTCATCAACGCCGGCAGCGTCGGCAAACCAAAGCACGGAAACCCGAACGCGCTCTACTGTGTCCTCGACCTGGCCGGGCCGAACGTCGCCGCCACATTTGTCGAAGTCTCCTACGACGTTGAAAAAACCGCGCGCCTGATCGAACAGGATCCCGTTCTGCCGGCGGAGTTCGCGGCCGGGCTGCGCCAGGGATGGTGAACCCTAAAGTGACGTCGACGGCCAGGTGCCCCATCGACCTGAACGAGCTGTCCGCCAAGCTGAGGGCCAAGTTCGGGAATCAAACTACAATGCTGTCCTGACGGACAAAGGCGGATGGTGTATGGATGGCGGGGTAGAGGATTATGATTATATGCCAAATACCACCGAAGCTTCTTATGATCTTACGTCAATAAAAATGGTAAGAGAAAAGTTACCGTTCGGCAGGTCACGCGTTGCTTGCCAAAATTAATGGCATATGCTACCTTGAAGTCACGAAAGGAAGAGGAGGATTCAAATGGCCCGGATCATCATCATTTCCTGCAAGAAAATCAAGGACGTCACCTGCGTGTCCTGCATGAAATGCTTTAAGGCGATACGGGAGCGACAGGGCGAGTTCGCCCGCTACCGGGACGAGGAACTGGATGTTGTGGCCATGGGTGACTGCGGAGACTGCCCGGGTCTGGTTCTGCCCAAGGTGGCCCTCATCTCCGACCTGGCGAAGGTTTACAACCGGGACTTTGATGTTATCCACCTGGGGGCCTGCATGGTCAAAGCGACGTCGACGGCCAGGTGCCCCATCGACCTGAACGAGCTGGCCGCGAAGCTCGGGGCCAAGTTCGGGAAAGAGGTGGTCATCGGGACGCACCCCTGGTAAGGGCTAAAGGCCATAGAGTTTATAACAAAAGACGCATTGGGCGGGCGGAGACGGGATCCTCGGCCCGCTAACTCTTTCTGCGTCTACCGGCACCAGAGAGTCCAGCCGTGTCGCCAGCCGGCGGCGGAAGGCCTCCCGGAAATCCTCCGCCGCCTCGGAGCGCAGGGCCTGGGTTAACCCCTCCGCCACATTCCCAAAGGTTACGGCGGTGGCCGGTTTCCTTTCGCCGCAGAAAAGCCGGGGGATGGCCGTCCCCCTTAAGGGGAAGCCGAGATAGACGCAGGGGGCCACCTCCCCGCGGTGGTTGATAAAGACGTTTTGCGTCGGGTAGGCGTCGCACATCAGGGCCTGTTCGCCCAGGCTCAAGGGATAAGCGCGGAAGGGCATGCCGATACGGGACGCCTCGGCCCGCGCCCGGTCGACCGCGGCCGCGGCTTCCGGGTCCGGCGGGCCGCAGGTGAAGGCCTGCCTGGCCTCCACCACCGCATCGGGAGCGAAATCGATGTTTGTCGCCACCACCTCGTCGATACCCGCCGCGGCCGCCAGCGGCAGGATTTCCACCATTTCGCCCAGGTTATCGCAGGTCATGGAGTAGAACAGGACCATCCGGGGCGCGGACCCGCCCGCCTCCCGGCGGTGCGCCGCCAGGTCGGCGGCATGGGCCAGCACCCGCATGAGGCTCGACCCCGGACGCAGCGCCCCGTTGCTCTCCTCCCGGGCACCCGCCAGCGAGAAGCAGACCAGGTCGATTCCCATCTTCACCAGTTGGTTCATGGCTGCCGGTTCCAACAACATCCCGTTGGTGGTGAACCCGGTTTCACACCCGGCTTCCTTGGCGGCCGCCAGCATGTCTAAAAGCCGCGGGTGGAGCAACGGCTCGCCCCAGCCCTGCAGGTGCAGCAGCTCCACATCCGGCAGCACCGGTCGCAGCTCCCGCTCAAAGACCTCCCACGAAAGGTCGCCGTTATCCCACAGATCCTGCAACACGGTGCGCGGACAGTACACGCAGCCTAACTGGCAGCGGCTGGTGACCTCCACCTGCAGGACCGGAATGGCTCTTCTCCTTTCCCCGATGGCACGCCACCGGAACCGTTCCGCCAGCCGTTTCAGCCAGCCCACCGGGACCATCCCCCTCCCATGGTATCTACCATATGCCCATTACCAGCTTACTACAAGGAACAGAAGGTTAGGAAGGGGGAAGTTTCATTTATGACTTTCACTCATAACTACAATGCTATCCTGGCGGACAAAAGGCGGATGGTATATGGATGACGGGGACTGGTCGCCACTGCCGAGGCGGACCCCTGTTCCAGAATGCGACCCCGGTGCATCACCGCTACCTCGTCGGCCACCCGGAAAACCACATCCAGGTCGTGGGAAATAAGCAGATACGCCAGTCTCATTTCTTGTTGGGTTTTCTTCAGGAGTTGGAAGACCTGTGCCTGCACGGACACATCCAGGGCCGAGGTGGGCTCATCCAGTACGAGAAGGGACGGTTCAAGGCTTAGCGCCCGGGCGATGGCCACCCGCTGGTTCTGGCCACCGCTCATTTCCCAGGGGTAACGGTGATAGAACTCCGGCCCGAGGCCGACCATCTCCAGCAGACCGGCCACGCGCTCTCTCACGTACCGTCCCCGCACCAAACGATGCACCAACAGCGGCTCGGTCAGGATCTCGCCGATCCGCATCCGGGGATTGAGCGCTCCCTGGGGGTTCTGAAAAATGATCTGCATCTTCCGTCGCAGATAAAGGGCTTCCTTCCCGCCGGCTCTAAAAACATCCCGGTCCTCGTAGAAAACGCTGCCGCCGGTGGGGCGCAGGAGGCCCACCACCAGGCGCCCACGGTGCTCTTCCCCGCGCCGCTCTCGCCCACCAGCCCAAGCGTGCACCCGGGGTTGACGGTGAAAGAGACGCCGTCAACCGCTTTTGCCGGCCGCCGTCCCAGCAAGCCGCCGCGGAAGTGTTTTTTCAAGTCTCTCACTTCTAACAACAATAACACCTCACCCTATACCCCGGGGTCACCTCGGCCAGCGGCGGCACCGCCCGGGCGCAAATCGCCCCGGCCCGGCCGCACCGTGGCTGAAAGCGACAACCCGGAGGAAGCGAGGTAAGGGCGGGCGCTGCTCCCGGAATCGGTTTCAGCCCCCGGGCCGGGTGGGAGTCCAGAAGGCCGCGGGTATAAGGATGACGTGGCGCGGAAAAAACGGCCTCCGCCGGACCGCATTCCACCACCTGGCCGGCGTACAGCACGGCGACCCTGTCAGCCAGCGCCCGCGCGGCGGGCAGATCGTGAGTGATCAGAATAAACGCGCGCCGTCCGAACGTCATCTCCCGGAGAAGCTCCACTACCCGCGCCCTCAGGGGCCAATCGAGCCCCTTGGTTGGTTCGTCGGCGATCAAAAGACGGGGCTCCAGCGCCAGGCCGAGAGCCAGCAGCAGTCGCTGCTGCATGCCCCCGCTGAGCTGGTGGGGATAGCAGGAAGTTGCCCGCTCGGGGAGCCCCACCCCCGCCAAAAGATCAGCCGCCTTACGGCGGACCGGGCGCCCGGTCAGGCCCCACCGGCGGGCAATCGCCTCCCTCACCTGGTATCCCCCGGTGAGAACAGGGTTCATCGCCGCGGCGGGGTTTTGCAGGACCATGGCAATCTCTTTCCCCCTGAACTCCCGCATCCGGGCGGATGGAAGAGATAAAAGGTTGCAACCGTCATACCTGATCACGCCCCGCACTTGTGTCCCGGGCGGCAGAAGGCGTAGAATGGCGTGCCCCAGCACGGTTTTTCCCGAACCGGTCTCCCCGATGAGCGCCAGCCTTTCCTTCTCCCCCAGTTCCAGACTGACACCGTCGAGAACGTATACCGTTCCTTCCGGAAGCGGAAAATCAACCGCCAGGTTTTCGATCGCTAACAAGGGCAATGGCTAGCCTCCTGCTCCATTCAAAATCCTGCTCCGCCGTGGGTCAAGGGCGTCGCGCAGGCCGTTTCCCACCAGGTTAAAGGCCAGCACCGTCAAGAAGATCATCAGCCCGGGGGTGATCATCAACAACGGATACGTGCGCATGTACGATCGCGCCGCATTCAGCATCGCCCCCCATTCCGGAGCCGGCGGTTGCGCGCCGAGGCCCAGGAAACTCAACCCGGCCAGCGCCAGGATGGTGTGCGGAATGTCAAACGTCGCCAGTATGACCACCGGCCCCAGCACGTTCGGCAGGATATGCCGGACCATGATCCGCAGGTTGCTGAAACCCAGGACCCGGGCCGCCAGAACGAATTCACCTTCTTTGAGCGATAAGACGCTGCCCCGGACCACGCGGGCAAAATGAAGCCATCCTAAGGCGACCATCGCCAGGACGGTATTCTCCAGCCCCGGCCCCAAGACCCCCACCATCGCCAAAACGAAGACAAGGCTTGGAAGACCCATCAACACATCGGTGAGGCGCATCAGGACCTCGTCCAGAAAGCCGCCGTAGTAACCCGCAATCAGGCCGATGAGCGTGCCCGCGACCGCCGCCAGCCCCCCGACCAGGAGGCCCACAGCGAGGGAGATGCGGGTACCGTACAGTACCCGGCTCAGCAAACAGCGCCCCATGTCGTCCGTTCCCAGGGGATATTCCCCGCCGGGCGGGGCCAGGGCGTGGGCCAGGTTCTGCTTCACCGGGTCGTGGGGCGCCAGCCACGGCGCCGACAACGCCACCAGCACCAGCAGCACAACCAGCACCCCGCCCGCGAAAGCAGCCCGGTCCCGGGCGACACCCTGCAGCAGTCTCGCCAGGGGGAAGGCCGTGCGGAAGACGGTAACCGTCTCGTGCATTATCCGTCGCTCCCTCCGTACCGGATACGCGGGTCCAGGAATGTGTAGGAGAGATCGATCAGCAGGTTAACAAGCGCGAAACAGAAGGCCAGAAAAAGGACTCCTCCCTGCAGGACGGGGATGTCGCGGGACTCGATGGCCTCCACGATCAACTGTCCCACTCCGGGGCGGCCGAAAACGTTCTCCACGATTACCGTACCGCCGATCAGGTGGTTGAGTTGCAGGCCCAGGACGGTGACCACCGGGATCAGGGCGTTGCGCAGGGCGTGGCGCCGGAGCACCGTCCCCTCGCCCAGGCCCTTGATCCGCGCCATGGCAATGTACTCCTGCTCCAGCACCTCCAGGAGGCTCGCCCGCACGATGCGCGTGCTGACGGCGGCCATTCCGGCGCCGAGGGTGACGGCGGGCAGGATAAGATGGGCCGGACCGCCCCCGCCCGCCACCGGCAGCAGGTTCAGTGTCAGGGAAAAGATCAGGATCAGCAGCAGCCCCAGCCAGAAATTGGGCATGGCCACCCCGACAAGGGAACCCGTCATCACCAGATTGTCGAACCAGGAAGAAGGACGTCGGGCGCAGGCGATGCCTAGCGGCAGCGCGATCAGCACCGTGAGGAGGAACCCGGCCGTCGCCAGTTCGAGCGTGGCCGGGACGCGGGCGAGGATCTCCGCCGTCACCGACCGTTTGGTGACCAACGAATACCCCAGATCGCCCCGTACGGCGCGGCCAAGCCACCAGGCATACTGTCGGTAGAAAGGTATATCGACGCCGATCTCCTGCCGGACCTTGTTCAATTCCCGGGAAGAAAAGTCGTCGTAACCCCAGCGATATATCGCCACCAGCCGCGCACGATCGCCGGGAATCACGTGCATCAGGGCGAAGGTGATTATCGAAACCCCGAAAAGGACAAAAACGAGTAGCACGATACGCCGCACCAGATAAGAGAGCATAAACCATCCTCACCATCGCTGCCGTCTCCCGGAAACCACGGCCGGAGGGGTTGACCCCTCCGGCCCGGAAGCCCGTCGATGGGCGATTTGAGCATTACTTCTCCACCGTCATTTCCGGGTTGGTATGCAGATCATGAGCGTTCGGGTTGAATTTGAACCCCTTGACGTAATCGCGCATGCCCACCGCCATTCTGTAGCAGGCGATGTT
>JASEER010000014.1 GCA_030019475.1 Thermoanaerobacterales bacterium
CGGTTATGGGTGCCCTTGGCTTCGCCCGCTTCGGCTACGCCACCATCCTCCCTTCTATGAAAGATGCCCTCCTTCTAAACAACACCCAGATGGGCATGATCGCCACCGGCAATTTGATCGGCTATACGGCTTTCTCCCTGATCGGAGGCCTTCTTGCGGCCAGGTTCGGCCCGCGGCTCCTGATCGGGTGCTCGATGCTCGTCACAGGCGCCACGATGTTTATGACCGGAGCTGTCGGCGGATTCTGGCCGGCGGTCGTCATACGTTTCTTGACGGGTCTCGGCAGCGCCGGAGCCAATGTTCCCGTGATGGGACTGGTTTCGGCGTGGTTTGGGCCCAGGCGAAGGGGGATGGCTGCGGGATTCCTGGTCGGGGGTTCGGGATTCGGCTTCCTGATCACCGGTTTCCTGGTGCCGAGGGTGATCGCAGCGTCGCCGGACGACGGCTGGCGTTTTGGCTGGTTCATTCTCGGCGGGACGGTAATCCTGCTCGCCGGCCTAAGCAGTCTCCTGCTTCGAAACAAGCCTTCCGAAATGGGATGCCGGCCCATCGGAGGATCTCAGGCCGCTGCCCCCGGCGGCGACCGCCTGTCCTGGGGGAGTCTTTACACCTCCCCGGCCTTGTGGCGGCTGGGCCTGGTCTACCTGTTCTTTGGTTTTTCCTACATCATTTATGGAACCTTTTTTGCAGCGGCAATGACCGCCGACAAGGGATTTACCCAGGCCCAGGCAGGGGCGGTGTGGTCTGGGATCGGGGCACTCGCCGTCTTCAGCGGTATCGCGTGGGGAACGGTGTCCGACTACCTCGGGCGCAAGAACGCCCTGGCTCTGGTGTTCGGCCTGCAGGCCGTCTCCTACTTCCTATTCGGAATGGGTGATTCCCCTGCTGCCCTCTACGCCTCGGCACTGCTCTATGGTCTTACCGCATTCAGCATCCCCGGCATCGTTGCGGCCGCTTGCGGTGACTACGTCGGGCCCAGGCTGGCCCCTGCCGCCCTGGGGATGGTCACCTTCTTCTTTGCTGTGGGACAGGCGCTGGCCCCATCAATAGCCGGATACCTGGCGGATGTGACGAGCTCATTTAACGCTGCTTTTTTCCTGGCTGCCGTGGTGGCAGCGATGGGCAGCGGCGGGTCATTGACGCTCCGGGCCCCGAGATGAGATGTGAGAAGTCAGACGATCATTTATCCCACAAAGCTTGTTGTCCCTGGCATACTGGAGTCTCTCCGGCACACTGGGGTCGGGTGTTAAAGCCGGTCGGCGAAGGGGTTGATCACCCGCCCTCCGCCGTAATCCTGCCCGGGGCTTAAGTCCTCCGACCAAATTACGGTGCAGTCAAGGGCCTGTGCGCTGCGGATGATCATTGCATCCCAAAAGGAAACCTTGTATTGCAGCTGCAAGTCGATGGCTTCCAGAACGTCCGCCGGTTCGGGGATGTGGACGTGCCAGCAGGCGAGATCTTCGATAATACGCGAGGCTACCGGCGGTGTAAGGGGTTGCGTCACCTTCCGGGTTACCGTAACATAGAACTCCTGCAAAACCTGGACACTGAGACACCCGCTGCCGGCGTCCCATAACCGTCGTACCAGGTCTTCGGCTATTTCGTGCTTTTCCCCGGCGGAGATGTCGTGGGCGTAAACCAGGATGTTTGTATCGATGAACTGTCTTTCTTTGCTACCGCTCATGCAAGTCATCCCTGGTCCACTTGGCCTGTCCCCCGGTGCTCAAGTCCAGCCTGCCCAACAGGGCAAGATGGCGTTCTTTGGCCTTACGGTACCTGTCCTCTTGACGGGTGGCGTCGCGGAGCAACTGAGTCAGGAGTCCGGATAGCGAGGTGCCCCGTTCTATAGCCAGGTGCTTTGCCTGGCGCAACAGGGTTTTGGGCAGGGACAGCGTAACGTTTTGCTGTTCCACATTCTTCACCTCCACACAATTAAGTGTAACACGTATTTACGTGGGGCACAACTGTCCAAACGAAAACCGGGCCGGCGCTGTAAACCGTGGTCTTCGCGGACGCCGACGGTGTCCTGTTCGTCTCCGCCTCCAGCGTGGCGGACGTGCTTTCGGCAGCCCACGTTATCCTGGAGACGGAGCGACGCCAGGCGGAGGCCGTGCGGTCAGGCAGGACGCTGCGGGAAAAGTTACGGTGGTGCCGGCACAGGGACTAAAGCTTGTTGAAGACCTTGCGGAAGTGGAAGCCGTAAACAGCGAAGGTGATGGCATCCGGCAACAGCCACGGGTGCTTGGCGAGGGTTTTCATAATCATCTTCCAGTAGTGCCTTCGGCCTTTTTCGATGAATCCCAGGTAGAAGGTGGCCTTGAAAACCGCGGTCAGGTAGTAGAAGCGGAAGAGTCTCATTCTATTCCTTTTCACCGGCTTGAACTCTTTGAAAAACTCCAGGATCCGGTCGTAGTAGTGGGAGGGATCGTAGATGGTGGTGACGATCCTCCTGTAGCCCTCAATGAGCGTCTGCCGGTTCATTTTAGGGATGAAGTTGAGGTTGAAGTCGGTGTTGTTTCCGGAGAAACGCTGCGGCAGCAGGCGGTTCTCCGTTTTTAGACGTTCGTAGAGCCGTGTCCCCCGTGGGGCGTTGAGTAGTCCGACCATTGCGGTGACGATGCCGCTCTGCTGGATGAACTTGATCTGCCTCTCGAAGATCGACGGGGTGTCACTGTCGAAACCGACGATGAAACCGGCGCTGACCTGCATCCCGTGGTTCTGGATGGTCTTGACGGATTTAACCAGGTTCCTGTTGAGGTTGGCGAACTTGTTGCATTCCTTCAGGCTCTCTTCATCAGGTGTCTCAATCCCCAGAAAGACGTGGACAAAACCGGCCCTGCGCATCAACTGCATGAGTTCCTCGTCATCGGCCAGGTTGACTGAGGCCTCCGTGATGAACCAGAAGGGGTTCTTGTGGGCTTCCATCCATTCGATGACGACCGGCAGGATTTCTTTCTTCAGCTTGAGCTTGTTGCCGATGAAGTTGTCATCAACAATAAAGACGGTGCCGCGCCAGCCACGCGTGTAGAGGGCCTCTAATTCGGCGGTCATCTGGGCGGCTGTTTTTAAGCGCTGTTTGCGCCCGTAGAGGGTGGTGATATCACAGAATTCGCAGTCATAGGGGCAACCCCTGGAATACTGGATGCTCATTGACGCATAGTCGTTCATGTTGAGGAGATCCCACATGGGGACCGGAGTCTCGCTCAAGTCAGGTTTAAGGTCTGTTTTATAAACCTTTTTCGGGCTGCCTTTCTCCAGGTCCGCCAGGAATTCAGGGAGTGTGATTTCGGCTTCATTGAGGATAAGGTGGTCGACGTCGTCGAACCCGTCGTATTCCATAGTGAACAAAGGTCCCCCGGCGACGGTTTTCACCCCGAGCCGGCGGCAGCGGTCAATCACTTCTCTGGCGGAGTTCTGCTGGATGGACATGGCGCTCAGCAATACATAGTCAGCCCATGCGATGTCCTCATCGCGCAGCCTGTTAACATTCATATCTACAAGCTTCAACTCCCACTCCTTCGGAAGCATGGCCGCTACCGTGATGAGACCGAGCGGGGGGTTGGCGGATTTCTTGCCGATGAACTTCAAGGCATGTTGGAAGCTCCAGAAGCTCTCCGGGTATTTGGGATAAACCAGTAGAGCCTTCATCTTCCGACCCCCTCTGATGTCCTGTGTTTTGCCATCCCATATTATGGGACATGTCAGTTTAATCTATGACTGTATTATAAACCTATTTTTGGCATCGGAAAACGGGTAACACCCGGAAAGTTACTTCACCCGCGTCCCATCCTTCAGTTCGAGGCTGCCGTCCCGGACGACCCGGTCGCCGGCTTGCAGTCCCTGCCGCACTTCGATGAGGTCGGCATCGCTGATCCCGGTCTCGATGATCCGGTATTTGATGCGCCCGTTGACCACAGCCATGACCTGTTTGCGGCCGTCGGGAAGTGTTCTGACCGCCTCCCGGGGCACGGCCGGCACGCCCTGCCGGGAGAGGGTCTCGATGGCGACGTCGACCTCGAAGCCCGGTTTCAGGCCCGACGGGGCGCTTAAGGAGACGATGACCGGCACCCGCCGCTGGATGATGCCGAGGGCCGACTGCTTTTCTTCCGCCTGCGGGTAGATCTTTTCGACCTTCCCGTCCAGGGCTTTCTGCCCCAGGAACGGAGCGGTGACGGCCGCCCGCTGGCCGACCTTCACTTCGGCCAGGTCGTCGCTCAGGATGTCGACCTTGACCTCCAGCCGGCCGGTGGCGGCCACGGCGGCCACCAGGCCGCCCGGCGGCAGCACGTCGCCCTTCTTTACCGGGAGGCGGAGGACGATGCCGTCCACCGGGCTGCGGACGGTCAGCTGTTGCTCGCTGTCCCGCAGCTCCGCCAGCACGGCGGCGGTCCCGCTGATCTGTGCCAGGGCGCTCCGGCGCTGGGCCTCTTGCTCCTGAAGGGCCTTTTCGAGGGTCTCCGCCCGCAGCCGGGCCTGTTCGTATTCGACCCGGGCGGCCGCCCCGGCCGCCAGGAGTTCCTCGACGCGGGCCAGGTTGGCCCGGGCGTCGTTCAGCTCCAGCTCCGTCCGTTCAATGGCCGACCGGGCGGCGTCGGCGGCGGCCCGGGCGCCGGCCAGCCGGACCTCGGTTTCCCTGAGTTGCACGGCCAGGTCGGGGTTCTCCAGGACGGCCAGGGTCTGACCTTCCTTGACCGCCTGGCCGGCTTCGACCGGCAGGGCGGCGACTTGCCCTCCCTGGACGGTGTACAGGTCACGGTCGGTCACCGGCTGGACATAGCCGGTATCGGCCACGGTGCGCGTGATGTCGGCCGGCCGCACCTCCACCGTTTCGACCTCGGTGCCGCCGGTCGTCATAGCCAGGGCCGCTGCGGCGAGCAGGATGAGGAGGCCCAGCCCCGCCAGCCACCGTCTCTTCAGTTGCATATCGAACCCTCCCGCTAGTCCTTGGTCTTGAGCGCTTCCACCAGGTCAAGCCGCCTGATCCCCCGGACCGCGAAGCGGTGGGCGACCATCACAAAGGTAACCCCGCCCAGGGCGGAGAGGACGTAGGTTACGGGGTAAACCACTACGGGCAGGGTATAGAGGTCGGTCGTCGCGGCGGCTTTCATGTAGGCTTCGGCCATCAGGCGCCCGAAGGGCAGCCCCAGGAGGATGCCGGCGGCCGTTTGCAGCACGTTCTCCTTCAGCAGGAGAGAGGAAACCTCCCCCATGCTGAAACCGAGAACGCGCAGCGCGGCCAGTTCTCTCCTGCGTTCGGCGAAGCTGATGGCCGCCGAGTTGTAGACGATGGCGAAGCCCAGGACGGCGGCGAAGGCGACCATTATACCAACCGAATAGATCAGGCTGTCCAGGTTCTGATTGAAGCCGGCCAGCTCCTTTTGCCGGCTCAGGACGGAAGAAACACCGGTCATCCGGTTGAGTTCCCGTTCCACCGTTCCGGACATCCCGGAGTCCACCTTCAGCAGCGCCCCGGAAACGAGACCCTGTTCCCGTAGCATCCTGTTGGCCTGGGCGAGACTGACGCAGGAGGCGCTGCCGATGAGCTGCGTGTTCCGTCCGACGACTTTGACCGCCGTCCTCCGGGACGGTCCCCGGGCGAGCAGGGTTTCGACGACCACGCGGTCGCCGGGTTCGACACCCAGCTTCTCCGCCGCCCGCCGGCTGAGCAGAACCCCCTCTTCGGGGACTTCCAACCGCTCTCCGTTTTCGCCCACCAGTTCCTTGAGGGTCAGGTCCCGGGGGAGCCCCAAGAGCAGGTCCTCCTCCGAGCGCCCGGCGAAGTGGATCCTGACGGGAACCTCGAACACCGGTTCGACTTTCACGACGCCGTCCAGGCGTGAGATGTTGCGCAGCTCGGACTGTTTGACGGGGGAGGTGAAGCGGACCAGGTAGTCGTAACGCTGCTCCCGGAAGTAATGCTCGTTGAGCATGAAGTCGACGGCGTCCCTGGTGAAGAAGGCGATGACCAGCAGCCCGACGGCGAAGATGACGCCCATCAGGGTTACGGCGGAGCGCACCCGGTTGCGCAGCACGGTGCGCAGGCTCATCTTCCAGGCCGGGTCCAGCCTCCGCCATACCCCGGTCCAGCGCTCCAGGAAGACCCTGCCGCCCCCGCGGGGCGGCTCGGGGCGCATCGCCTCCGCGGGGTCGATCTTCACGACGCCGCGTGACGCCGAAAGGCCGGCGACCGCGCCGACCGAGAGGCTCAGGATGAACCCGTAGAGGATGGCCTGGCCGTTGACGCCGCCGATGGCCCGGGGCAGATTGAAGAACTGGGCGTAGAGGTCCGAAAAGACGGAGGCGAACGCCAGCCCGAGCGCGGTTCCCAGGACGGCGCCGGTGACCGCCACGGCAAGGGCGTAGCCGGTATAGTACAGCATTATTTCCCGGCTGGCGTAGCCCAGGGCCTTCATCACGCCGATGGACAGCCGCTGGGCTTTGATCATCCGGCCCAGCATCACGAACTGGATGGCGGCGGCGATGCCCAGGAAGATGGCCGGCAGGGTGCGGGCCGTGGTCTTCAGCCCGTCGAGTTCTCCCTGCAGCACGGCGTCGCTGAGCTGTTCCCGGCGGGGATAGGAGGCCAGGTTGCCGTAGGGTTCCAGCAGGGCTTCGATCCTGGCGGCGATGTCGTCCTCGTCGACGCCGGGGGCGAGGTCCACCACGATCTGGTTCACCTGGCCCGGCTGGTTGAGGATCTGCTGCGCCTGGTCGAGGGGCAGCATGAAGATGCCGAAGGTCTTCGGCTCGGGCATCAGGCTGGCCGCGTCCTTCAACGGGTAAACGAACTCGGGGCCGGTGGCGGTCCCCACGATGGTCAGGGGCACGCGCCGGCCCTCGGCCACGATGGTCACGGTGTCGTTGGGGGCCAGGCGGTTGGCCGCGGCGTACTGGGGGTCGGCGAGGGCTTCGATCCCGTTCTGCGGGTTCTCGTCGAACATCCGCCCCGACAGGAGGTGGATCCGGTTGACCTCCGACGCCAGAGGCGGCGGATAGGCCACCAGGCGGGCGGTGGCCCTCTCGTCTCCTTCTTTCAGCAGGGGGACGTCCTGCTGGATCCGGCCCGTGGCCTTGATGACGCCGGGAATGGCTTCAATTCTCCGGGTTACCTGCTGGGGAGCCCTGACAACGTGAAAGTAATAGTCGGCGAAGTTGTTCTCCCGGTAGAACAACTCCTTGGACCGGCTGAGGTTGAAGTAGGCCGTGGTCATGGAAATGTAAACCGAGAGGCCCAGCGCGACCACGGCGACGATGGCCGCAAACTGTCCTTTGGTCTGCAGAACGGTGCGCCCGAGCCTTTTAATAAGTACCGTCCTCAAGGCCGTCACCACTCAATGCTTTCCGGCGGAGCCGGCTTCTCGTTGACGGTGATCTCCACGACCCGGCCGCTGCTCATGCGGGCGATGCGGTGGGCCATCGCCGCGATGGCCGTGTTGTGGGTGACGATGACCACCGTGCTCCCCCGCTCCCGGTTGATCCGCTGCAGCAGGCCCAGGATCAGCCTGCCGGTCGAACGGTCAAGGGCGCCCGTGGGCTCGTCGCACAGCAGCAGGCGCGGGTTCTTGACGGCCGCGCGGGCGATCGAGACCCGCTGCTGCTCGCCGCCGCTGAGCTGGGAGGGGAAGTGGTCCAGCCTGTCCCCCAGCCCGACTTCGCGGAGGACCTCGACGGCGGAGAGCGGGGCCTCTACGAGGTTGGCCGCCAGTTCCACGTTCTCCCTGGCCGTGAGGTCGGGGATGAGGTTGTAGAACTGGAAGACGAAGCCCAGCTCGCGGCGCCGGTAGAGGGTCAACCCGGCGTCTGAGGCTTCGGAGAGGTTTTTCCCCAGGAAGCGGATCGACCCGCCGGTGGGACGGTCCATTCCGCCCATCAGGTTGAGCAGGGTGCTCTTGCCGGATCCGCTGGGTCCCAGGATGACGAGGACTTCACCCCGGTAGACGGAGAGGGATGTCTCCAGGAGGGCGTCGACCGTGACCTCGCCCATCGTGTAGCTCTTGGTGACCCTGTCCAGTTGCATCAACACGTTGTCCTGCGTCTCGGGCACCTTCTACCGCCCCCGGTCGGGATCAATCTCGCCCTTTTCCCAGCGCGCGTACCGCTCCGTCAAGTCGGCCAGGTACCAGTTCAGGAAGTCGAAGTAGTCCTTGATGCCTCTCAGATGAGGTGCGCGAAAACCCGGCGGCAAAGATTATTAGAAACGCTTTACTTTTCTGCAGAAAAGGTTATAATAGGTTTGGCTCAAGTAAAACGGTTCAACGGTCTGGTTCAATATCCTTCTCAACTGCTCAGGGGGTCGGGTGGTTTAAAGGTAAGTGAATCTCCCGTACCATTTTCTGAGCGATTAAGAAATGAGGAGGATTTTTTCATGTTCGAAAACAAGATCCTGACCTGTCGCGACTGCGGTGCTGAGTTCGTGTTTACTGCTTCTGAGCAGGAGTTCTATGCTGAGAAAGGGTTCAGCAACGAGCCCGGCCGTTGTCCGGATTGTAGAGCCGCCCGTAAACAGCAGAGAAACAGTTTCGGCGGCGGCTATGACCGTGGCTCGCGGGAGATGTTCAAGGCGATTTGCGCCGAATGCGGTGCGGAGACCGAGGTGCCGTTCCGTCCGTCTGGTGATCGCCCCGTCTATTGCCGCGACTGCTTCAGGCAAAGAAACGGTCGTTAATACAACCCAGGTCAAGAAAAGCTCCTCTACCATCAGAGTGGGGGAGCTTTTTTATTACGGTTGGACGGTATGGTTGCGCCGCCTGTTCGGAGGAAGTTAGGCGGCCGGTTATTGTGTAGAGAATCCCCTTATTGGCGGATTCTGCTATAATTAATACGCCCCGGATGGCCGCTCGGCAAAACGATCTGTCTGGAACGGGTGACCGGGATGTCGATTTTGACCAATATACATCATCTCCGCCCCGAAGAGGTTTACATAAGCCTGAGATCTTCCCCCGAAGGTTTGTCGGCGGACCTTGTGCGCGAAAGGTTGGCGGTCCGCGGGAGAGATCCTTACATTCAGAGCCACTTCGCATTCTGGGCAAAGAAAGTCGTCAAGCAGTTTTCGCATTTTCTGGCCATTGTCCTGTGGGGAGCCGCCGTCCTGTGCTTTGGGCTTGAACGCTTTCAGCCCGGGGAAGGGATGTTGAACCTGGGCTGGGCGATCGTCCTGATCGTCTCCGTCAACGGGGCGTTCAGCTTTGTCCAGGAGTTCCGGGCGGAAAAGGCGGCCCGGGCTTTGAAAAAGATACTTCCCTTAAAAGCCAGGGTTGTACGGTCGGGCACGGTGGCGGAGGTGCCGGTTGACGACCTGGTCGAGGGGGATGTGGTGCTTCTCCGGGAGGGGGACAGGGTGCCGGCCGATATCAGGCTGGTGGAAACGGACGACCTCAAGGTGAACAACGCGGTCCTCACCGGGGAGTCCGACGTCCTTCTCCGCACCGCGGACGCCTCACCGGCCGAATCGATCTTTGACGCGGATAACATCGTTTTCTCCGGTACCCTGATCCTGTCCGGCAGGGGGACAGGGGTGGTTTTCGCGGCGGGGAGCCGGAGCCGGTTCGGCCGGGTGGCGCGCCTGACGACGGAGATAACCAAGGGTTCAACTCCGCTGGAGAAGGAAATCGCCAGGGCCTCCAGGACGACGACCCTGATCGCCGCCTGCCTTGCCGCCGTGTTTTTTGCCCTGGGCGTGGCTGTAAAGAGGCCGTTTCTTGACAACGTCCTGTTTGCCATAGGCATCCTGGTGGCGCTCATACCGGAGGGCCTCCTGCCGACCGTGACCCTGACCCTGGCCGCCGGCAGCCAGCGCATGGCCAGACGCCATGCCCTTGTCAAGGAACTCAGCTCCATCGAGACCCTCGGCTGCACCACGGTCATCTGCGTGGATAAGACCGGAACAATCACGCAGAATGAGATGACCGTCAAAGAGGTATGGGTTCCTGACAACAGCGAGGACGCCCGGCAGCGGGCCTACCTCGTGATGGGCCTGGCCAACACCGTGTCGCCCTTGTGGTCCGAAGGGGGCGAGATGCCCGGCGACCCCATGGAAGTGGCGCTGTTACGGGCCTCCTCCGATTACCTGAAGGGATCGGGAGACAGTCCGAAGACACATCTGGTTGACATGTTGGGCTTCACCCCCGAGAGGAAACGCTTGAGCGTGCTGTACAGTCCCGAGGGGCGGGAAGGCCTGTTCCTGGCTACCAAGGGTGCTCCGGAAACCGTTCTCCCCCTCGGCCGGTTGACGGCTGAAGAGGTCCGGCGGGTGGAAAAGGCCGTGCTGGAAATGAGCGGCAGGGCGATGCGCGTTCTTGCCTTGGCCCGCCGTGCCGTACCCCCGGGCGAGGGGCGCGAGGCGGCTCTCCTGGAAAGGGAGATGGAGTTCGTCGGGCTTGTGGGCCTGATCGACCCGATCCGTCCCGAGGTGCCGGAAGCGGTGGCCAGGTGCCACACAGCCGGGATCCGTGTCATGATGATCACCGGTGACGGGGCCGCCACCGCCCGCGCCATCGCCGCCGAGGCCGGCCTTGTCCCGGCGGACGGCGAACCGGTCACGGTCCTGACCGGTGACATCGTGGACGGTATGGGGAGCGAAGAGCTTAAGAACGCCCTGCGGGCAAAGCATGTCGTCTTTGCACGGATGCAGCCGGAACACAAACTGAGGGTGGTGACCGCGTTACAGGAAAAGGGCGAGATTGTGGCCATGACCGGTGACGGTGTCAACGACGCGCCGGCCCTGCGCAAAGCCGACATCGGTATCGCCATGGGCCTCCGGGGGACCGATGTTGCCAGGGAGTCGGCAAACCTGGTTCTTCTGGACGATCATTTCGCCACGATCGTCAACGTCATCGAAGAGGGCCGGGCGGTCTTCGCCAATATCAGGAAATTTGTCACGTACATTCTGTCCAGTAATATCCCGGAACTGGTGCCTTTTCTCGCCCATGTCCTCCTGCGCATTCCCCTCCCCCTTTCAATTATCCAGATAATGGCCATTGATTTGGGTACCGATATGTTGCCGGCCCTGGCTTTAGGGCTGGAAAAGCCGCGCCCCGAAATGATGAACCGGCCGCCGAGGAGCCGGCACGAACCGCTCCTGACGCGGGGCCTCTTGTTGCGGGCGTACGGGTTTCTCGGCGTTATTGAGGCGGCGGCCGGCATGGCGGGGTACTTCTATGTGCTGCACCGGGGCGGCTGGCATTGGGGACAGCACCTGGCCCAGGCGAACGTCCTCTACCTGCAGGCGACAACCGCCTGCCTCTCCGCCATTGTCTTCGCCCAGGTGGGCAACCTCTTCGCCTGCCGGTCCGCCGCCGACTCGACCTTCCGCATACCGCTCAACAACCCCGCCATCCTTTGGGGGCTGGTCTGGGAACTGGGCATCCTCGCCCTTGTGGCCTGCACCGGGCCGGGAAGGGCGCTTTTG